>JAYVAI010000406.1:0-3172 GCA_043751075.1 Cyclobacteriaceae bacterium
CATCATGCTCCCCTTTGGTCATACGGGCATCCAATTGGGTCCACGTGCATGGGCCCATTAGCCACGTGAATTGGCCGGAGTTGGGCCCTGTGAGCACACTCACAATACTCACTTTGTAAGGGTCTGTAGCATGATATTTTTTGTTGTGGGCGCCTAGGCCTTTCTTAAACAAATCGAGCTTGTCTGCTTTGGGCGTTATGCCCATGACTTCCCATTGCTGGTAGTCAGTTTGAGCCATCATGGCAGAGATGGCAAATGCGATCAGGCCAACAATCATAATTGGTTTTTTCATAGTAATTGGGGTTTGGTTAAACATGATTAAGTGACACTTGAAAACGATCCCATCCGAAAAATCAAATTCACAAATGCTTGCCCAATGTATCGTGGCCACCAGAGAGGTAGGACTCATGGAATTATTATCAAGTTAAGTTTTATTATGTGAAAAACAAATTCTTCAATTGAATATTTTGTCCATCAACCTTTGGTTCGTGTCCTCACAGTGTCCTCACGAACCAATTGGCAAATGGGTTACCCTTGTGCCCAACTCTTTCGGCTGCAGTGCCCTCGGCAAAGTTCTCATAGTGCCAAGTCCACCGAGGCAATCAGGTTGGCCGGGGTAAACGGCTTGACCAAGAAAGCATGGGGGCGGGTGCTGCGGGCACACTCAAAAGTGGCCTTAGCATACACGATGGGTATTTCCATCTTGGCCTGCAGTTGCTTCACCAACTCAACACCGTCCATCGGCCCTTGCAGATTAATGTCCACCAGCAAGATGTCCGCATTTTTTGCGGAGACAAACAGGAGGGCCAATTCGCCCCGATCAAAAACAGCCGACACTTCATAGCCGTGCTCTTCCAGCCTGGTGCGCATGTCTTCGGCTATCACAAACTCATCTTCGATGATGACAATCTTAATTTTCTCCGATTCCATTCAGTAAGTATGTGAACTTTATGGTTACATGAAATTCATTCTCTACTCACGTGCTCCATTCTCCCTGGCATAAGCTGATTGAACAAAACTGGAACCGAATGACTTTTTTGAAAGTACCTTAAACAGGTTTATTGCTCATACCATTGTCAGAAACATGAAGCGAAACAACGGCCCCGGCTTGCTCCAGGATTATTGAAATTTCACAATCTTGCTGTTGGCCTGTGAATGAATATTTTACTGAATTGGTGATCAGTTCGTTCACAATGAGGCCACAGGCAAATGCTTTGTCAACTATTTCAATCGTTTGAATTGTTTCTTTTTGACCATTTCCTTGATTAATTTGCTTTCGTAAAGGTGCCCTCCGGCCCGGGATAAAAACGGAAAGCCCCACGCGCCTCGCGTGGGCTTGCAGTGAATAGCTCCGCTTTGCGGGAGCCCTCGTTAAATCGGGGCCCGGTGACTCGCGCCTCGCGAGGCAGGCCGCAAATTTTTTTAATTATTATTAATCGATGGTACGCAAAACTAAATGGATTGTCAGTTTGATCCCGATAACTATCGGGACGAAAACTGACTTGAGAAATCAAAATATCCTTCGACCCCGATTTATCGGGGAGGCTGACATACCATTCAATTGTTTTGCGTAACATCAGTGATTAAGCAACACCAAAATATTTTAACCAACACGGTATATGGATCAAACTATTGAAAAGACCAGCTACAAAACAACTCATCGGGAATTGAAAAATTGGGTGGAAGAAATGCGCACGCTGTGCAAGCCCGATAGCATACAGTGGTGCGATGGGTCAGCCGAAGAATATAAATCGCTCTGCGAAAAATTGGTGAGCAAAGGCACGTTCCTCCGTCTGAACCCCGCAAAGCGCCCCAATAGTTTCGCGTGTTTCTCCGATCCGAGCGATGTGGCCCGCGTGGAAGATCGCACCTACATTTGCAGCAGAAAAAAAGAAGATGCCGGCCCCACCAACAATTGGGTGGACCCAAAGCAGATGAAACAAACACTAAACCCATTGCTTAGCGGCTGCATGAAAGGCCGCACCATGTATGTGATACCGTTTAGCATGGGCCCGATTGGCTCAGACCTTTCGCAGATTGGAATTGAAATTACCGACTCGGAATATGTAGTGGTAAACATGCACCTGATGACGCGCGTGGGCAAGCGCATCATTGACATACTGGGCACTGGTGATGAATTTGTAAAATGTTTGCACACGGTGGGCGCACCATTGACTGCCGGCCAGCAAGATGACCAGTGGCCCACCAATCAAACTGTAAAATATATTGTGCACTATCCCGAAGAGCGTTCCATTGTTTCCTATGGATCGGGCTATGGTGGCAATGCACTGCTTGGAAAAAAATGTTTTGCGTTGCGCATTGCTTCGGTGATGGCCAACGATGAAAACTGGCTGGCCGAGCACATGCTGCTGGTGGGCGTGCAAAGCCCGGACGGAAAAAAAGATTATGTGGCAGCAGCTTTCCCCAGTGCTTGTGGCAAAACAAATTTTGCCATGCTCATTCCGCCAAAAGAATTTAACGGATGGAAAGTGACCACCGTGGGTGACGACATTGCGTGGATAAAACCCGGCAAAGACGGGAAACTTTATGCCATCAATCCGGAGGCAGGATATTTTGGAGTTGCGCCCGGCACCAATGAAAAAACAAATCCAAATGCCATGGCCACTATTTCAAGAGATACAATTTTTACCAATGTGGCCATCACTGACGATGGCGATGTGTGGTGGGAAGGCATGACCAAAGAGCCTCCGAAAGATTTGACCGATTGGCGCGGGCAAAAATGGGATCCGGCCTCGGGCAAACCTGCGGCTCATCCCAACAGTCGCTTTACCGTGTCGGCAAAAAATAATCCTGCTATTGATCCCGACTGGGAAAACCCGAATGGCGTGCAAGTGAGTGCATTTGTTTTTGGTGGAAGAAGGAGCACCACCATTCCGTTGGTATATCAATCTTCCAATTGGGCGTATGGTGTTTATCTCGCCTCCACCATGGGATCGGAAACTACTGCGGCTGCTTTTGGCGAAGTGGGAAAAGTAAGACGCGACCCCTTTGCCATGCTGCCGTTTTGCGGCTATCACATGGGCGACTATTTCAATCACTGGCTTCAGTTTGGCCGCAACCTGCCAGCACCACCGCGCATATTTGGTGTGAACTGGTTTCGCAAAGACGATAATGGGAATTTTATTTGGCCAGGCTTTGGCGACAACATGCG
>JAYVAI010000407.1:0-3172 GCA_043751075.1 Cyclobacteriaceae bacterium
TGGACAATTTTAAATTTGAGATGGATGCCTTTTGCACCCATCCTTTGACAGCACTCAATGATATAGACGCACTGGAAGGAAAAGAATGTAAAGTGGGCGGCATAGTGTCTGCGGTAGAACATAGGATGACCAAAACCGGAAGGCCGTTTGGCAAACTTTCGATGGAAGATTACAGTGGCAAATTTGAGTTCACGCTGTGGAGCGATGACTATTTAAAATTCAAATCGTTCCTCATGCCCGGACTGTTTCTGTTTGTGGAGGGCAGTGTGGTAAGAAAATCGTGGGGAGAACAAAACTTGGAATTTAAAATCCGCACCATAGAAATACTGAACGAACTCGCCAACAAACGGGTGCAGGGAATAGCCTTGCGTTTTTCAATGGAGCTTTTGAGTCCCGACTTTATCAGCACAGTGGAAAAACTTTGTAAAAAAAATGCGGGCACATCAAACTTGACTTTGTATTTGAATGACAGCACCGAAGGGCTCAACGTGGAGTTGCGCGCGCGGGCATGCCGCATAAAAGTAGGCAACGATTTTATACGGGAGTTGAAAAAACTTGGTGACGTTGGCATTGCAACCGATAAAGGAGAGGTGCGCTGGCTTTCTGACATTATAGTGAAGCCAACTCTGACAGAAAAAACCGAGATTGGAACATTTTCTCCTACCTTTGTGTTGGAACCAGTAGATTCATAAACACTTTAAATAATCTTTATATCATGGGTAAAACGGTAGAATTGAACGATGCGAATTTTGATGCGGCTATCAACAGCGATAAGCCTGTATTAGTTGACTTTTGGGCAGAGTGGTGCGGCCCTTGCAAAATGATAGGCCCCGTAGTGGAGGAGTTGGCTGGCGACTATGAAGGCAAAGCCGTGGTAGCCAAACTAAACGTGGACGAAAACCCGTTGGTAACAGCACGCTTTGGTGTGCGCTCTATTCCTACTTTGTTAGTATTTAAAAATGGCCAGGTGGTAGATAAGCAAGTGGGTGCAGTGCCCAAATCTGTTCTCTCACAGAAGTTGCAGGCGCAGGTAGCGTAAGGGAAAATAGCTTTTACAATGAAGCCGGTGCAAGAAATTGTACCGGCTTTATTATGTTGAATTTATTTGAAAATAGTTGGTGACACCGATCAAGGAAAAATGGTTGGTCTAAAAATCCAGATTGAGTAGGCATTTCAAAATGTCGCGGTAACAATAAGTTTGGGCTGTCTAAAAAGTCGCTTCTGTCATCGCGGCCTTTGAGCCGCGATCTCGTTTTTATGTGGACTAACGGGATACCGGGTCAAAGCCCGGTATGACACCTTCGATCCAATTGCGACTTTTTAGTAAGCCCTAGCTTTATCTATCACAACATTTTGAAATGCACCCATCGAGCAGGAAAAAATCAATGCGGGTTTTTACTATTTTAGATGTGGAGATAGTTTTCTGGATATGGGTTAGGACAAAGTATTAGTATTGTAAACTGTTAACTGATGTTAATAGTGGCAAGAAAAAAAAAGACAAAGCAAACAGGACTAATGGAAAACAAACTGACCAATCCCAACCAAACCATCTTTGAAAAAATAAAAAGATTGGACGAAAACAAGAACGAATACTGGACTGCAAGAGATTTGAGCAAAGTATTGGAGTACTCTGAATTTAGGCACTTCAAATCAGTAATTGACAGGGCTAAAGAGGCTTGTAAAAACAGTGGTTTCACTATTACTGACCATTTCGAGGATATCCTCGGTATGGTGTCTATCGGCTCTGGTGCCGCAAGAGAGTTGGGGGATATTAAACTTTCACGTTACGCCTGTTATCTCATTGTTCAAAATGCCGACCCTTCAAAAGAAATTGTAGCAAACCTATTTTGCCACACAAACACGCTTGCAGGAAATTCAACAAATACAAGCATAGCAACAATTAAAAACTGAAGAAGACAAACGCGTTTTTCTTCGCAAGGAAATGAATGAACATAATCTACTGTTGGCCAAGGCAGCTAAAAGTGCAGGTGTGACCGAACCCGTTGACTATGCCATTTTTCAAAATCATGGTTACAAGGGTTTATATGGCGGGTTGGATGCCAAAGGAATTCACAAAAAAAAGGGCTTGAAGAAAAGTGAACAGATTTTAGATCATATGGGAAGCAGCGAATTGGCCGCCAATCTTTTTCGGGCTACTCAAACCGAAGATAAACTAAAACGGGAAAACATTATAGGAAAGCAGAACGCCAATCAAACTCATTTTGAAGTTGGCAAAAAAGTGCGTAGAACCATTCAGGAATTGGGAGGAACAATGCCTAAAAATTTACCTGCTGCTAAAAGCATTAAAAAATTACCCAGCCCGGCAACTCCTAAAAAATCGAAAAAGAATTAATCATAACCGTATCATCCCAAGGGCGGAAAGGAGAAATAATTTTTACAGTAAAGCCGGTGCAAGAATTTGTACCGGCTTTATTTTTTTTAATCAAACCAGGCTGTGGCGTTGCAAAAATCGGTGGGGCCATGCTGTGACCACGTGTCCGTTACCGAATAAGAAAACTGGATTTCATTTCCATAAACAGTACCCACGCCTTCAATTTTATAGCCGTTCACCATTTGTCGGTCAATGTAGATTTTATCATATTCAATAGTGGCCCTCACATCTATTCCTGCATCATAAAAATTTTCAATGATCACTTGATCGTTGTGTCCGGATTTTCGGATGAAGATATTATATTGGGTGTAGTCGTTGTACGTTTGACTGTGCTCCTCTACTGCATACGAGCCAGTGATCCGCTCGCGATAATCTATGGCAGGTTCTACAATGAGAATGTCGCAGGAGGTGAGGACAATCAAAATGATGAGCAAGGCTGCATTCGTTTTCATGGCTGGTAGTGTTTGCAGTTACGTTTACAATTGAAAGGCCAGTTCGGTATAGGAGAAATTGGTAGTTATGCCAGTATAAGTTTCTATCTTCATTGAGGTGGGGAAAAATTCATTTAACGGATAGCAAATTACCACAAAGGTTTCTCGTGTTGACAAGTAATCAACTAACTTCTCTTGAACCTTAAAGGATAAGTGAGATTGTCAAAATAACTTGTGCAATCACTTCGGCCAGGGATAGTAGTGGAAAGCCCGAAGCGCGTGAGTTTGTGCGTGTGGCGGACTTGGAACGGATAGCCCGGTGGCCCCGAAGTTTCGGGGCCAGGCCGCC
>JAYVAI010000408.1:0-3170 GCA_043751075.1 Cyclobacteriaceae bacterium
GAGCCTTATACTGTCCTCCTTGCGAGAATGGCAATGAATAAAAAATCCGATACCTCTTTACGGTTGCATCAAAGATTTCAAAAAAAAGGACTTTGCGTGCTGTAAAACTTTCGAGTTGTTTAGTTGGTGATTGATATTGTATCAGATCGTTTTGCAAATCATACTTAATGTGTCCCCGTAAGGTGTCGCCTGTATCTAAAATCAGTTTGCCTTCATGCCAATATTCAAATGCAAACTGCTGTGCCGGAGCGCAAAAGTTTGCGAAGATGAATGCTATGAAAAAACTGATTTTCATTTCCGGTTTAAAATCATGTGACCGAGCTTGTCTCGCTTGGTCTGCAAATATTTTTCGTTGTGCGGATTGGGTGCAATCTCAATGGAAATATTCTCTACTATTTCCAATCCATAGCCCATCAGCCCCACTCTCTTTTTCGGATTGTTTGTGATGAGGCGGATTTTGGATACACCCAGATCGTGAAGGATTTGCGCACCAATTCCATAATCGCGGTTGTCCATATCAAAGCCCAACTGCAAATTTGCCTCTACGGTATCCAAACCTTGCTCCTGCAATTTATAGGCTTGCAATTTATTTAATAATCCGATGCCACGGCCTTCTTGCTTCATATACAAAACAATCCCCTTGCCTTCGTGCTCCACCATTTGCATGGCACTGTGCAGTTGCGAGCCACAGTCGCACCGGCACGATCCAAAAATATCGCCCGTCACGCACGAAGAGTGTACGCGCACCATCACGGGTTCATCTATTTTCCATTCCCCTTTTACTAACGCCATGTGCACTTCATTCGTATTCAACTGCTCGAAGGCCACCAATTTAAAATCACCATAAGCGGTTGGCATATTCACATCCACATGCCTGCGTATCTGCGACTCTACTTTCATGCGGTAGGCAATCAAATCTTTGATCGTTACCAATTTTAAATTGAACCGGTCGGCCACTTTGCGAAGATCGGCCAGCCTTGCCATCGTGCCATCTTCATTCATAATTTCTACCAACACACCTGCCGGCCTGAACCCCGCCAGCCGCGCAAAGTCTATGGCCGCTTCGGTGTGGCCTGCGCGCCTGAGCACACCCTCTTTTTTTGCTTTGAGTGGAAAAATATGACCGGGCTTACCTAACTCTTCGGGTTTTGTTTCGGGGTCAACCAACGCCTTGATGGTTTTAAAACGGTCGTGTGCCGAAATGCCCGTAGTGCAGCCGTGGCCTATTAAATCCACCGACACGGTGAAGGGTGTCTCGAAGGCGGCTGTATTTTTTCCCACCATCAGGTCAAGGCCGAGTTCTTCACAACGGTCTTCAATCAACGGTGCGCATATCAGCCCGCGGCCGTGCGTGGCCATAAAGTTTACAATCTCAGGAGTGATGGATTCGGCAGCGCAGATAAAGTCGCCTTCGTTCTCGCGGTCTTCATCATCCACCACCAAGATGACTTTACCATTTTTTATTTCTTCTATGGCCTCTTCAATGGTGTCAATTTTTATTTTTTGGATCATGCTGTTTGGTTTTCATATATTCAACAAAGAAAAATATTTAACTGTTCCTATTTAGCCACCACAATGCCAAGCAGTTTTGCCAACTCGCGCTCTGCTTCCTTCAAACCTGTTTGAGCAATCAATGTTTCCTCTAATTTCTCTAAGCTTCCACCCGCTTCGGCTTCTTTCACTTTTTGCAAATTTTCTTCCATCATCTTCTGCACTACCCGGAACTTCAACCTTAGAACATTGCTCAATGCCAACTCGTTCAGCATTTCAGGCTCCTTGGGAAAATGAATATGAAATTTAACACCCCAGTGTTTGCTCGTATCATAGCGCGCAGTAATCAACGCGGCCACAGCATTTTTAATTTCCGTGCTGCCCTTTGTTAAAAAAAAGTTACTATCGGGAAGCATACCTTTTGCTGCTCCACTTTTAAACTCATCATAAATTTCACGGTACACCGAATTGGTAAATGTAACATCGTCCAACTCCTGCAAAATGAAATCAGAAAGTTTATTTTCTGTCAATGATTTATCGGCATAGTTGAGCAACAGGCGTATGGTTTCGCGCTCCTGCAATTGCACCATGTATTGCACATCAAGTTTAGTGGGAGCTGTTGTGTCTTCTAAAAACTCCTTTGGTATTTCGGCTTCAGGTTCACTAAATCTTCCCTTCTCAATTTTCCTTCTTTCCTGTATCAGCAGTTTATTGAGCTCGCTCAGCAGCACCTGCTCAGAAATTTTTAATAGGTTGCTCGTTTCCTGTATGTAAACGGATCGCTTTACCGGATCGGGGATTTGTGCAATACTGCCAATAATTTCTTTGATGGATTCTGCTTTGCGGATCGGGTCAACTCCTGCCTCGGCCGCATAGAGCCCAGCCTTGAACGAAACAAAATCCTGGGTGTGAGTGCTTAAAAATTTTTGAAACTCCGAGGTGCCTACTTTGCGCGAATAACTGTCGGGGTCTTCGCCATCGGGAAAGAGAACCACGCGCACATTCATGCCACCTTTCAAAATCATATCAATGCCACGCACGGCCGCCTTTATGCCTGCGGAGTCGCCATCAAATAGCACTGTTACATTTTCGGTAAACCGGTGTATGATTTTTATCTGGCTCTCGGTAAGTGCCGTGCCCGATGATGACACGACATTGAACACATCGGCCTGGTGCAACGAAATTACATCGGTATATCCTTCCACCAGGTAGCACACATCATGCTGGCGCACGGCATTTTTTGCCTGATACATTCCATAGAGCACATCGCTCTTATGATAAATATCAGTCTCGGGCGAGTTGATGTACTTGGGCTGATTTTTATCCTTGCCAAGCATTCGCGCACCAAAGGCGATCACCTTTCCAGAAATGTTGTGCACTGGAAATATTACCCTTCCGCGAAAGCGGTCGTAGGTGCTGCCATCATCCTTCTTTACAACGAGACCGGTTTTTTCCAGCAGCTCTTTATTGTAGCCTTTTGCGATGGCCTCTTTGGTGAAATTTTCCCAGCCATCGAGCGCATAGCCCAATTCAAATTTTTCGATGGTGCGATCGTTGAACCCGCGCTCGCGAAAATAGCTAAGCCCGATGCTGATGCCTTCTTCACTGCCGGTAAGTTGTTTGCGATAAAATTCCTTGGCGAAGTTCATCAGGATATACAGTCCTTCGCGTTCGCTTTG
>JAYVAI010000409.1:0-8286 GCA_043751075.1 Cyclobacteriaceae bacterium
GAGACAATTTCGATTTTGCACCAGTATTTGAGCGCAGGCATCGGGGGAGCGATTAGTATCAGATTCCTAAATGACTACATAAAAAAGCATCGAATTGAATTGTAGTAAGGAAGCACTACTGCCAACAAAATGTATGTGCCATTGTGGGGCTCGGTTTAAGTTTTTAGTTTTATCTTTCAAATAACGTTTGGTGTCGTGGGACAATTTACTAATCTTAAACCCACAACGTCACATACATAAACGTTGGGGGCCATGCTTGAGCGAGCAGCCTGCCTTTAACATTATTGCAAGAGATTAAATTTAACTTAACTTTCAATAAGTAAATACGGGAAAGATTAAAACCGATTAGAGTAAGTGCCACAAAATGAAAATAAAAAAATGAACACAGTTAATGTAACCTCCATCAATCCCTCTGACAAATCAGCGTTAAAGCGGTTTATTTCATTGGAACGAAGCTTAATGAAAAGATATCCATATTATATTTCTGAAATAGATGATGATGTGGTAAAGTTTCTTACCCGAAAAAATCTAATGACTAAAGAAATGGAATTTGGTCTGTTCGTTGCTTCAAAATCTGGACAAGATGTTGGGCGTTGTGCAGCCATCATCAACAAAAAGTTTCAAGACCAAAAGCAGGCAGGTGCTGGTTTTATCGGATTTTTTGCAGCAGCGGAGGGTTGTGAACATGAAATAGCAGAAATGGTTCAGCAAGCCGAGAATTGGCTGAAAGAAAAAGGGGTGGCAAAAATAATAGCACCAGCCAATGGAGGCGCACCGAATGCTATGGGATTTATGGTATCCGGATTTGATGAAGACCCAATGTTTCCTTTCCCTTGGACACCTCCATATTACCGGGCATATATTGAAAAGCTGAAATATCAACCAACTTACCCCATGTGGTATTATGATGTTGATTTTACCAGTGAAAAATTCAAAGTAGCAAAAAGCCGGTATGCCCACTATGATGCAGCTGTTATACGACCTGTTTCAAAAAAGAACTGGGATAAGGACATAGCTACAGTAACCGATATGCTCAATGAGACATTTGTGCATGAGTGGGAATTTACCAAAATGAGTCAAGCAGAAATGAAAGAGTTTTTTGGCCCTATGAAAGATATACTGGCTCCGCAACAAATACTGATTGCGGAAGTTGGCAGAAAACCTGCTGGGTTTTGCTTTGCCTGACTTAACTCCCCTTTTCCGCACCTTTAATGGAAGTGTTGGTTTGATTGCTATATTCAAGCTGTTGACAGGTGCTGCTAACAAATTTAATAGGGCAGGTATATTAGGAATTGGAGTTACTGACGAACACAAAGGCAAAGGACTGGCTAAGGCAATAGCCATGAAGATGTATGGCTATCACGAATCATTGGGGCTAAAAAGCAGTTTATATTTTCCAGTGAATGAAAGCAATAAGGATTCAAGAGGTTTTGCAGAATCAATTGGGGGAAAAGGGCGATTGATGTATCAGGTTTATGACAAAGTTTTAAGTTGAGCATACAATGAGCCAAGACGGTGATTAATGACAAACATTGTTCCCCAAGGGAAGAAGCACGGACGCACAACGGCACATTTGCATTAGGCGGGTTTCGGCCTCCGTCCCGAAGCTATCGGCCAGACTTTTACCTTAAACTTTTATAACATACTTTATAGTTCGGTCACCAAGCAATTGTAAATTCTGCTTTTTTATGAACGACCCACAACAAGATAAATACGTAGTGCTGGCGGCCACTATCTGCTTCACTGCTCCAATCGTTTTTCAAATTCTTTCTGTATTGATTTATCCACCAGATTTCAGCGGTGAGTATCCGATTTATCCACCTGATGGTATTTTATTGCTTCAGCTAGCGGGAGCGTTTACCTTATTGGGGCTTACGATAATCGGCATGAAAGCAGAAGACGAAAAACAAATTCTTGCGGCTGCAGGCTTCACTGCTCAAGCTATCTCATTTGGCCTTGCTGCAGCATCGTTGTTTGAAATTACCATGGTAAGTTCCAAGGAGAGTTATGAGAAATTTTACTACCTGACAGTTAGTTCAAACTTTCTTTTTTTTCCATCGCTCCTGCTAATTGCCACCTATAATAGATTCAAAAAATGGGTTAGGTTATCAGGTTTCATTGCTAGTTTACCGTTACTGGTTTCTTCGTTGCTGTTTATTTTTAGATATAGAGATTACAAGGTATTGGAAGAAATCTCTAATGCGGGCTACACCATGGTTTTTATAGTTTATCTGCTATGGGCAAATAATATACACCAGAATTACAGGAAGAAATTGAGAGCAACCAATGGGGGTTCGCCCTTGTAACGCATGTGCGCTCCGACAAAATCAAGTGGGCAAAAAGGTAACGGTCGGAGTTGAATGCAAAAAAAGGGGATGAGGAAAAAACTACCACGCGGAAAATGTAGTTGGTGATAAAATGTTTCCTACCAGCTCCACTTGACAGCGAGGACGATGAAAAAAAAAGGGGCAAGGGACAATGGAAAAAACTGCCACGCGGAGAATTTAGTTGTTGATAAAATATTTCTTGCCCCGCTCCACTAGACTGCGAGGACGGTTCAGATTTTCATAGGACAGGTTAGCGGGTGAAAGGCACGGCCCCCAACAAAATGTTTCTGCAATGGTCCGGTGAGGTGTAAGCTAAATGTTTTTATCTTCGTTCAACGTTTTCGTTTCGTGGGACAGGACGCAGCTTCGAAGCGTACCACTGCAGAAACATAAACGTTGGGGGCCAATGCCCTCATCATATCTGCCTGGCTCGTGTCCTCACAAACCAATTTTTTAAAAATTAAAATTCCCCAAAAAATCTTGATTTAATTTAATTATGGTCCACAGTGATTACAACTTTTCCTTTGTGAACTCCTTCACCAAAAAGCCTGAATGCGCTAGGAACCTCCTTGAGCTTGTAGGGTCCATCTATCACAGGTTTAACTTTGCCGGCTTCGAAAAGCTCATTCATATACGCTAAATCCTTGTTAGGCTTCAATGCAACGATGCCTATCTTTTTATTACTGATCATCGAAATCCACGGCCCTAATATTAAGGCCTGGAGCAGCCGGATCATGGAACCTCCAACGGTTACATAAATTCCATTGGGGCGCAGAGCACGACAACAATCGAATATCGAACGATTCGTCTTTGCATCAAGAATCAAGTCATAGTGCTTTCCATTTTTAGTGAAGTCTTCTCGTTTGTAATCAATTACATGATCGAAGCCCAGGGAGTGCAGCATGTCCAATTTTCCTGCGCTGTCAACACCCGTTATTTCAACTCCATATAATTTGGCAATCTGCACAGCAAAAGTGCCCACACCGCCACCCGCACCATTGATCAAGATTTTTTGTCCTGATCGGATTTTCCCTTTATGAAGACCTTGTATGGCCAGCATGGCCGCTTGCGGTATTGCCGCTGCTTCTTCGAAGGTCATGCTGGCCGGCTTGAGTGCCAATGCATTTTCGCGGGCGCACACATACTGGGCAAAACCTCCCCAGCGGCCGCTTAGATCTCCGAACACTTCATCCCCAGGCCGAAACTTTTCCACATACTTGCCAACCGCTTCAACCCGCCCCGCTATGTCGGAGCCGAGTATTTTTATCTTCGGTTTTAGCAGACCGTTTAGCAGGCGATTGACAAAATCACCTTCAAGTAGGCCGCAGTCCCAATCGTTGAGTGATACTGCATAAACTTTTATCAGCACTTCATCTTCTTTTGGAATAGGTCTGTCTATTTCTTTCAACTCAAGAACATCAGGTGTTCCGTATTTTGTATAGACAATTGCTTTCATTTAACATTTTGTCATTGTCCTACATTTTATCTTGTGAGTTCTTGAGGATACGAAACCAAGGCATGGGTGAGGACGTGTAACAAGTTAAGGTTGCTGTTAATTGCTGGGCTTTTTTCTGTGTTACACTAATCGCCTTACTTTTTGCTTGTAATCCAAATATTTCTGCCCGTGTTCTTTTGTTAAAAATTCTTCTTCAAGTCTTATTTGGATTTGTATTAGAACATAACCTAAAATCAAAAATAATCCTGTCAATGCGTTTGGTGTGGTTAGAAAAAGTCCAAGCAAACTTATAATCATTCCTAAAAATATTGGGTTTCGTGAATATTCAAATAGTCCTGACGTGATTAATTCCGTTTTAGTTTCCGTGTCAATGCCAATTCTCCAAGAGTTTTTCATATTTCCTTGCGCAATAATTGTCCAAATAAATGCAATAGACAAAAGTCCAATCCCACTATATTTTAATATCAAAATATTAAGTGAAATTATTGGTAAAAATTTCTCCTGCCAATTGGAAAAAAAAGCAAACGCAAGAACATACATAAACATGGCTATAAGTGTCAATTTGAAATACCATCCAATTAGCCCAAATGCACTATCGTCTTTTGGTAAAACAAGAGGATTTTTTCCAATGCGTTTCGCAACCATTACACTTTTGGCAACAAAGGCAATTCCAAAATATATTATAAAATGAACCGGTAAAAATATTTTTAAAAATTGTTCCATTCTATCGATCGGTTTTGTTTTGTCAATAGCTGCATTATTGTTCACCCTTTTATTTCCCCTTCACCCACTCCCGCGCATTCACAAACGCTTCTATCCACGAAGAGATTTCATGGTTTTGTTTTCCTTCCGCTCTTGTTGGTGTTGCGTGGAGGCAAAGAGGGCGACCTCGCCAACAAGCGTGATGCCCGTTCTGCCACTGCTCTTCCTTCATGATGTGTAAAAATATCCAAACTTTTTATTCTTCTCATAATATGGGTGGCCTTTGGGGGCGAGTTTCCATGGGTTAGATTGTTGGCTGCCGGACTGAACAGCTTCATAGTCGGCTTCCTTTTATAATATGTTTCTTGCTCATTGAATTTTATGTTGGCATACGGGTTCATTCACATCTTGGTTCGTGCGGACACGAACCAAGGCATGGAGTTCGTGCGGACACGAACCAAGGCATGTGTGAAAGTTTAAAAAATCTATTTCAGTTTCTTTTTCGGTTTGTCTTCAACGATTTGCTTGGCGTTGAAAAATGAAATTTTAAAAGTCAGGTAACGAGTGCCTACTTCCCTCGTTGTTGCAAGCCACCTAACCCCAACTTTGTGTATGCGATTACTACTTCCCATAAATCTCAATCCCCATTTTCACTTTGGCCAATAAGTTTATCACCTTCAATTTCGGATCACCTTTGCCCAGTGTTTCAATGGGTATGTAGCCTTTATACCCTGAATCAGTAATTATTTTTATTAGCCTGACCACATCGGCCTCTACTTCCTGGCCATTGACAAAAACGGTTTCTTTTATTTGCCAGTTTACGGCATGCATGGCCGTGCGGGCAATTTCCATATACGGATCGCCTACACGGTAGCTTCCGGTGTCGAGCACTAATCCAAACCAATTGGAATTGACAAGCTTGATAAATTCGAGAGCGTGATCTGCGGTTTGGATAAAATCATTGTGGTTTTGGAGGGCCACCACCACGCCAAATTTTTTTCCATGTTCAACACACTCCTGTATGGCAGCCAACATTCCTTGTTGCATGTCCGCGCGCTCTTTGCCCGAAGGATTTTTGTTTCCGGCAAATATGCGGATGACAGGCGCACCAATTTTAGATGCCGCTTCAATCCAATTTTTTACAAGCTGTATGTGCTCCTTTCTTTTGGCGGCATCAGTTTCGGTAAAGTCGTTGCGAACACCAGTGCCGCTGATGTCTATCCCTAACTGAAAGGCTTTTCGCTTGAATTGAAAAAGGATTTCATCTGAAGGCACAACAGGATAGCCTGGAAAATAATAAGCAGTGATATCCAATGCACCAATGCCTTCCGCCTGACAAAACTCAAGCAGTTGGTCCAGGCTCATTTGTTTTGCGAGCAACGGATCATTAAAGGAAAATGCATTGAGGCTGAGTTTAAGCGGGGAATTGGAAACTGTGGCAGCCATTCCATGTGCCAACGGAACGGCCATAAGCATAGGAGTGGCCAGCATACTCTTTAGGAATTTTCTTCTCGCTCCGGGTTTCATAGGTTAATGTTTGATGGTAAAGCAAGATAGCAAAGCATTGGGTTTGTTGTTTGTTCTATTATAGGGAAGGGGTGCATGACAAATTGCACCGAATTAAAAAGAACAATAGCCAATCAGCAGAAACAAAATCCCTTAGAGAACATTTTATCTTGAAACTCAAGTGCGCTGGCCCGACAAAAAGGCGGGGGTGCGCTGGGGTTGCGGGGGGAAGCATCTTTTTGTCTTGACTTTTTTCCCCAATGGGATGCCTTTGGCGTGGGTACTTTTTTGTGTTAAGACAAAAAAGTACCAATCAACAATTGAAACCCCAAGTTGTTGCGGGTCGCATGACCCGCAACGTGTATAGCTCAAACCAAGTATTTTAGAATGAATGACAAGGTGCGAGGGTTTGAGTGAAGAGTTGGTTAGGCGACCAACCCTAACAATGGAGCATAAAATGAGATGAACAGACTCTACTTCAAAAATCCCAGCCTGACAGCAGTCTGGACGGCAGGAACATTCAATATTCATCATCCTCAATTCAAATTTTGAATATCGAATGATGAATATCGAATATCGAATGATGAAGAATGGAATTTAGGTGATGAAGAAGGAAACCAACTTCAACGCGTTTCTATCCCAAACCCCATCGTCTTCATATCCTCCCAAAAACCAGGATACGATTTATTTACAACCGTGGGATTTTCTATTACAAGATCGGTAAGGCAAGCCCACGGTGCCAGGCCCATGGCCATGCGGTGGTCGTGATAAGTTTGGATGTTAATAGAACTGCTATTGATTTTTCCAGGAGTCAATATCCAGGTTCCCGTTTGTGGCTCGGTAAGCGTTGCGCCAATTTTGGCAAGCTCATTTTGCAAGGCAGCAATGCGGTCGGTTTCTTTTATGCGCAAACTTTCCAGGCCGGTAAATTCACCTGCGATGCCTTTGGCCGCGCACACGGGCAATACAGTCTGGGCGAGGTCGGGGCAGTCTTTAAAATCCCAGGTGATTTTCTCTAAGTGACTTTTTTTTGTCAGCACCAGCGTATTGTTCACGAACGTGGATTGCACGCCCAACCATTCCATAATGTCGGCAATCACGCGGTCGCCCTGCAACGATTTTTCCGACACGTTGGGCAACACGATATGAGCCTTTTCCGCCACGGCAGTAAATCCATACCAATAGCTGATGGCCGACCAATCGGCTTCCACCGTTACATGAGCTGGTTGATAAGCACCGAATGGAACCCGGATAATTTGTTTCCCGAAATCAAGATGGCAATCCACCCCAAACTGTTTCATAAGTGCGGCAGTCATTTGTATGTAAGGCACACTCCCAACTTTCCCCGTAAGGGAAATGGTAAGGCCCAATGGCAACGTGGGGGCGATCATCATCAGCGCAGAAATATATTGGCTGCTCACATGGCCGGGCATTTCAATCCGGTCTGTCTTTTGGTTTGCAAAGCCCTGTGTCTCAATGGGAGGGAAGCCTTCCTTTTCTGTGTAGTGGATGGTAGCACCGAGCGAGCGCAGCGCATCCACCAATATACCAATGGGCCGCTCCTTCATGCGGGCGGTGCCAGTGATGATTTTATTTTTCCCGGAAACGGCAAAGTAGGCCGTAAGAAATCTCATGGTCGTGCCGGCATCTAATACGTCTATGATTTTGTCGGCACTGCTCACTAAGCGGTTCATGAGTTGTGTATCGCGCGCATCCGACAAATTGCCAACAGTTGATTGGTTGCTGCTGAGTGCTTTTAATATTAGGGCACGGTTACTAATGCTCTTAGAGGAGGATAATTGCAGAACTGTGCCTGATAGCGAAGTATTTTTTGAAATGGAGTGGTGCGTGGCCAAGGTGCTTGTGTTAAGTTTGTGCGAAAGTAATTTTTATTGCAACATTTTTTAAGGCCGTTGAAACATTTTAGTTTGAAATCAGGTTTATGAAATATATGACAACAACAAAAAAAGTGATTATCGGATTGGGCGTGGCAGGCGGGGCCTTGCTGGCGGCTTGGTTGCTCAGGGGCGAGCGCGGAAAGAAAACCAAAGAGTTTGTGGCCAAAAAAGCCGAGGACTTAAAGCAAGCTCTTAAAAAAGAACGTGCCGATGCTGACGACCAAGATGTGCACTATGTGTAAACCGATTCGTAATATCTCAACGATGCTTCAATATCTGCGGGGCTGACTTCCACATCCCACACGGCCTGCCCAATCCCTTGGGTAAGAGCCATCAATATCTTGTTCCCTTTGTTTTTCTTGTCTTGCACCATTGATTTTATCACCTCATCAAATGT
>JAYVAI010000410.1:0-3149 GCA_043751075.1 Cyclobacteriaceae bacterium
ACAAATTCCTTCATAAGAAACTCAAACAACCTTTGTAATTTGCGCTTGATTTATAACTATGACAATTACAAAAGAAGATATTATAGCCGCCCTGCGCACGGTAGATGACCCTGACCTGAAGAAGGATTTAGTAACCCTCAACATGGTGCGCGACATTGTGGTGGGAGAAAAAAAAGTGGGCTTCACCGTTGTGTTGACTACTCCTGCCTGTCCGCTAAAAGAGAAAATCAGAAAAGATTGTGAGGAGGCCGTGGGCAAAGTGGTGGGCAAGGATTTTAAGATTGATATTCTAATGACCTCCTCGGTAACGAGCCTGCGCGGCAATGCACCGCTGCTGCCCGGAGTAAAAAATATTATTGCCATCGCCTCGGGCAAAGGTGGCGTAGGCAAATCAACGGTTACCACCAACCTGGCTGTGGCGCTGGCACAAGCAGGCGCCAAAGTAGGTTTGATAGATGCCGATATTTTCGGGCCCTCCATTCCTGTCATGTTCAACTGCGAGCGCGAGCAACCGGAAGTAAAAGTGGTAAACGGAAAAAATCTCATTCTTCCCTTAGAGCACTATGGTGTGAAGTTGATGTCCATTGGCTTTCTGGCTCCCTCCGACAGTGCCATCGTTTGGCGAGGGCCGATGGCAAGCTCGGCACTAAAACAATTTATTAGCGACACCGTGTGGGGCGATTTGGATTATCTGTTGATTGATCTGCCCCCAGGCACCAGTGATATTCATCTCACCTTAGTGCAAACTGTGCCTGTTACCGGGGCTGTGATTGTGACCACTCCACAAAAAGTGGCGCTTGCCGATGCCACCAAAGGGCTCGCCATGTTCAGGCAACCTCAAATAAATGTGCCCGTGCTTGGCGTGGTCGAGAACATGGCCTACTTCACACCCGATGAATTGCCCAACAATAAGTATTTTATTTTTGGAAAAGATGGAGGGAAAAATTTAGCGGAAAAATACCAAGTACCTTTTCTTGGAGAGATACCGTTGGTGCAAAGTATCCGCGAAAGCGGTGACAGTGGTTTGCCTGCAGTATTGAAGGACGGACCCACCGCCCAGGCTTTTAAAGAATTGGCTGAAAACCTGGCGCGGCAAATTGCCATAAGAAATGCTAACTTTGATTCCACCAAACGCGTAGAGCTTACCCTGCAATGAATACCCAAATAAAAAGAAAAAGTGAATTGATTGACAGAGTTGAATCTGCCTTAGACAACATACGCCCTTACTTAGAAACAGATGGTGGCAACGTGCGCGTTCTGGAGCTTTCGCACGATCATGTTTTAAAAATTGAATTCATGGGCGCTTGTGGCACGTGCCCAATGTCAACCATGACTTTTAAAGCTGGCGTGGAAGAAGCCATAAAAAGGAATGTGCCGGAAATAAAAAAAATTGAAGTAGTGAATCTGGTGACTGTATAAATGTAGGTGAGGTTTTACCAAATGACCATTCCACGACCATATACAATTGAATCAAAGACGAGTCGTTTGAGAAATAAATAAGAATCACTTCTCTATGAGTTTTGCTCAACGATTTTTTTTAACAACCTTCTTCTGTAGCCTCTCCCCTATTTTATTCGCACAAGACCGATGCGCCACAGTGAAATATGAGGAGCTGCGCAAACTTCAAAACCCCAAGAAGGAAACCAAACAACAATTTGAAGATTGGTTAAAGCAAAAATCTTTGCTCAAGCCAATGGAAGCAAACCGCACGCAACAAACGCAGGCTACATACGTGATACCCGTTGTGGTGCATATCATTCACAACGGTGAAGCCATTGGCACAGGCACCAATCTTTCGGTGGCACAGATACAATCGCAGATAGATGTTTTGAACAAAGACTTTCACCGCCTCAATGCCGATGCCTCTCTTACTCCTACTGCTTTCAGGCCCTTGGCGGGAACACTCGATGTAGATTTTGTGCTTGCCAAACAAAGCCCAACAGGTGCACCCAGCGATGGCATAAGGCGCGTGCAGGGAACTCAATCAAGTTGGAGTTTAAATGACAATGGAATATTCAAAGGCCTCAGCTATTGGCCTGCCGAAAAATACCTGAACATCTGGGTGGTGAAATTTAGCAATGGAAATGATTTGGGCTACGCACAATTTCCGGTATCGAACCTTAACGGGTTGCAGGGGTCGCCCGATGATAGGCTTACCGATGGTGTGACCGTAAGCTACACGGCCTTTGGATCCATTGACAATGGTGCGTTTAATTTAGAAGCCAAATACAACAAGGGCCGCACAGTGACGCATGAAGTAGGCCACTTTTTTGGATTGCACCATATCTGGGGCGATGAAAACGGGTGCACTGGCACCGACTATGTGGAAGACACACCCAACCAGGCCGGAAGTTATTTAAACCTGTGCCCCACCGGAACAAAAAATACATGTAGCAGCGATAACATGTATATGAACTACATGGACTACACCAACGATGCCTGCATGAACCTGTTTAGCAAAGGGCAAATTGGCCGCGTAAACATTGTGATGCAAAATAGTCCGCGCAGGTTTTCCCTTCTCAATGCTATGGGTGCATTCGATCCGTTGCCCGTAGCACTTGATGCCTCCATCGAGAAAATTATTTCCCCCGGCACATCAGCGTGTGGCGATGCCATCACACCTTCCATTCAAATCCAAAACTTAGGCACCAACAACATGACTTCGGTGAGGGTGCAGCTAAAAGTGAACAACGCAATAGTTGCTACCAACGATTTTTTGATAAGCCTTGCCAACCTTCAGTTCGGAACATTACAATTCGCGCCCACGCTGTTCAACACAAACAATCTAAAATTTGATTTTGAAATCCTTCAGGTAAATGGAAGTGCCGATGGCAGGGCCTTCAACAACACGGCATCAGTCACCACCACCATTCCACCGCTCACAGGCATTCCAATTTCAGAAAACTTTACCTCGCTGCCTGCCAGCTGGAAGGTGCACAATCCCGACAACTTGATCACGTGGTCAATCTATCCCACCCAAACCAACGGCAATGCTTTGCGCCTGAACTCGTTTGGATACAGTAACCTGGGAGCGATTGACCAGGTGACCACGCCAGTGCTGGACCTCACCAATGTTACGTTTGCGTATTTAAAATTTGATCGGGCTTATGAATATTATGGCGAGGGCTTTGAAGAAAGGCTTCGGGTGC
>JAYVAI010000411.1:0-3136 GCA_043751075.1 Cyclobacteriaceae bacterium
TGCATGTTTCATGGACAAGATAGTTATGGATTATACTATCTTGCAAAGTTATGAAATATATTTACGCACCAAAATTAAATTGTTACAACACTAGGCAAGATTTATGATCCTGATAGGTACTTTGCGCTAAGCACAATAAAGAAGGCATTGTCAGAAATCAGAGTCTACGATTATTTTGATACGACACCATCAAGTAAAATCAGAAAACCGGTACTTCCTACATCTGAGAATAAACTTTACTCGGATGGAAGCAACCTACCACAAGTTCTAAATACAATAAAAATTAATGACAAAAGTAATTTTAATAGAATCAAAGAATTATTGTCCAACGTGAATGAAAAATATAACGGATTTGATTTTAATTTGGTGGGAGGTAATATTGAACTGATGCTTGAAGAAAGCAATCTTAACAAGTCAATTCATGTGACACACATTTCCGATGGCACACTTAGATTTCTTTGCTTACTTTCTGTTTTTTTCAACACCAATCGTGGTAACCTTGTTTGCATAGATGAACCAGAGGTAGGGCTTCATCCTGATATGATAAAGACGATATGTGAAAGCATAAAAGAGACATCTTCAAAAACTCAATACCTTATAGCTACTCATTCCGAGCATATTCTTGATTCTTTTGAGATAAAAAATGTTAGGGTGTTTGAAAAAGATGATAATAATTCAACAGATGTGAAGGAGTTCACATCAGAGGATTTTGATGAATGGTACGATTCATTTAATCTTGGTAGAATGTGGCGGCAAGGGGATTTTGGAGGAAATAGATGGTGATATGGTAACAGTATTTATAGAAGGTTCCTCCAATGATAAGAACGGAAACCTGCGACAAGGATTTGGCAAACTATTCGAGCAGAAATGGAAAGGTCACATGCCTAAAATTATTCTTGGAGATGACAAGCATTCAACCATAAGAAAGTTTAAAGGTGATAAAGGGAGCAAGAAAAAACTACTTCTTATTGATCTTGACGCCAATGAAGATGCTAGAGCTGATCAAATTCAAGAACTTGAACTTGATGAGAATTTATCTTTTTTTATGATTCAAGAATTGGAATCCTGGTTTATTTCTCAATCTGAACTACTGAATACTTACTACGGGACGGACATTAAAAGTAAAATTCAAGGGAAAGACCCAAAAAATATTTCGAACCCCAGCGGCTTACTCGCTCAGTTGACAAAGAAATCTCAAAAAGGCGAGTACCATAAAGTGAAACATGCAACTGACTTATTGAAACAGTTAAACTTAACAAACCTTGAGAAGAGTTTTGATGATGTAAAACTTCTAATTCAAGCAGTTTAAAGCAGCATCTGGATGGATTATAATAACCCAAGGCACAAAGGACACGAAGTTTCACACCTGCGTGCCGAAGCACTACGGTGCGCAGGCACAAAGACTAAATATTTGAAATTTTGGTCAATGCGTAACATCAGAAAGTAAATGGTTTAAGGAGGGTTAATTTTCTCATCGGGTAACGCAACAATTGAGCTAAGTAAATTCTTCAATCGGACAACAACATAAAAAAAAGGCAGAATCGCTTCTGCCCCTTTGTGATTTACAATTATAAGTTGGTTAATTTTTATTTTTCAAATCCAGCGCAAAGTCTTTGGCTGTTTTGGCGGTCATGATATCCATAAAGCTCAATGCCCCGTTTGTCACAGGCCCGCCTCCGGTTTGGATTTGTGGCACCACCGCACCCGTATATTTGCTAAAGGCATCGGCCCACACTTTTTGCACTTCCACTTGCGCTTTCAGTTTCATCTCAAGGGCACCATCGGCCTGCATGATGCGTTGCCGCGCATAGGCGTTGGCATCGGCAAGTTCTCTGATTTTTTTTGCTTCCAGGATAGAGCCCTCGTATGCAATTTTCTGTTGCAGCTTGTCCTGCTCTGCCACTTTCACTTTCGTTTGCGCTTCCACCACCTGCTTGGTTTGCTCTTGCTTTTGTTGATACTCAATTTCCACCAGGGCTTGCTCACCTTTTGCTTTGGCCGTTAGCGTTTGCTGTTGGGCCGTCATCAATTCCTGTTTCGAAATTGATGACTTGGTTACGGCATCAATGATCTTCACCAATTTTTCATCCACTTTGTTTTCATAATCCACATCGGTGATGGCGGCATCGGCCACAGTGATGCCGTATTCTTTAATGGAAGAAAGTTTTCGTTTGGGGGATGCGTTTTTTTTGTCGTACTGTATTTCGGTTTGATAGACCCTTTTCTTTTCCATCTCCAACGAATCAAATACCACCGTCTCTTCTGTTACCAGCAGATAGACACCCTCTTTCAACTGGTCTAAAAAGTCCTGGGCCATTTGTGCGCGGCCACCACCATAGTGTTTTTCGCTGCTCATCAATTGGGCCGAAGATTGCAAACACTCTTTCGTATAAGGAGCCAGCCGCTTTACCACCAGCGATTGCGGGGTGCGATGGGTGTTGTGTATCAAGATCATTTCTTTTTCATCGGCAGGCAAAATGAATTGTGTTATGCCGCGCACATCGGCTGTGGTGGCATCGCTGAAGCGGATCATGATCTGGCCCACTTCAATGCCGTTGTCTTCAATCTCCAACTTGGGCACGGCTTCCTGGTAGGTGACCGAAATCTGGTTGGGCCATTATTTTTCTTTGGCGAAGAAGCCTGCATAAAAAATTCCTGGCGCAAATTGCACGATCTGTTCGCCTGTGGTTCGCTCCACCACCGTGCGGTTGCCGGCATCGTTCCAAGAAAAAGGGTTAACAATAAGAAACATGATCAATCCAAGAATTGACAAGACACCAACAACGATTGTCTTTCTTGAGATGATGGAATTGATGGGATTGGTAGCATTCATTTTATTAAGGGGTTTGATTTTTATTTGAATTGTTTTTGTTCGAGAAATAATTGGTGAGCAGTAATACCACTACGTATGCGACAATACCGAATACGGCCAGAAAACCGACCGCGAGTGCTAATCTGATCATAATGTTTTTGAATTTTAGGTGTAGAGAAAAAAGAGAAACCGCAGGATTGCAACAAAGATACTACTTCGGTCATTGCTTAGGGAAATTTTCAAAATAACTTGTACAATTTATGTACGATGTACTTCGGCCCGGGATAGTAGAGGAAAGCCCGAAGCGCGTGGATTTTGTGGGGG
>JAYVAI010000412.1:0-3131 GCA_043751075.1 Cyclobacteriaceae bacterium
CCGGCTGCGCCAGTAACTAAAACACGTTGAGAACCCACAAAATTTCAATTTGGCCACAAAAGTATCAAAGGAAAGCCAATTCTCTTTAGATTTGCGCAATTATAACCTACCCAGCATGACAGAAAATTCAAAGCCAACCCCCAGCTCCGATGAAATAGATTTAGGTGTGTTGTTTTCCAAAATAGGAAATTTTTTTAAAAATATGGGGGTCGGGTTCATGCGCTTCCTTGCGCTGATCAGGAGGATTCCCCTTGAAAACAAAGCGTTGTTTGGCTCATTGATATTTGTCGGATTGGCCATTGGCATTTCGTATTCTGGTTTTTTTAAAAAGAAGTTCTATTCAACCACCATGATCCTCAGTTCTGAATACCTCAATAAGAGGATCATGGACAACACGATTGAAAAACTCAACTTGTTAGCTGAAGAGGAGGATAAAAAAGGTTTGGCCAGAGTGCTTCAAATTTCTGATTCCCTCGCTTCTAACATTAATAAGTTTGAAGCCAAGCCATTTGTGGCCGAGGCAGAACTTATTGAGTTGGAAGTTTTAAAAGAACAACTGAAGAGTTTTCAGGCCACCAATAAAAATGAAAAAGTTATTGAGCAGGTGATTGGCCGGATCGAAATTGAAAACCGTCATGCTTTTGAGATCACCGTAAGCGTGTATAATCCCTCGGTGGTGAAAGATCTTGAAATGGCGTTGGTTAAATATTTACGGAACAACGACTATCTGAAAAAGCGAGTTGATATTTCCAAATCCAATAGACTTGCCCGGAAGCAAAAATTATTAGGTGAATCCCTTAAATTGGATAGCCTCAAGGATGTAATCTATGCCAACTACCAAAACATGGCCGCGCAAAGCCGCCAGGGTTCTAATAATGTGATCCTCAGCGATAAAGCAGTCACCAACCCAATAGAAATATTTAAAGAGGATATTGACCTATACAATGAAATTCAAAGCATTGACCGCGCACTTTATTTGCAGAGCGACTTTGAAGTGGTGGATGGGTTTACAGAATTTAATAAACCATCCAGCGATGGCCCATTAAGGATTTCGGCATACTCCATTTTAATTGCAATCGGCTTGGGGTATGTGTTGGTAGCCTTATTCAGTTTCAATAAATATCTTGACAAGCTAACCTAAGTGTTCCTTACTTTATTAAAAAAAGAATTTACCCTCGAACTCAGGCGCAAGTCTGTTATTTCCGGTTTGGCCCTTTATCTTTTCAGCACGGCCTTTATATGCTACCTCACCTTTAGCCTGAAGCAAAACCAAATTACACCGCTGGTTTGGAGTGCTCTCTTCTGGATCACCATTTTATTCACCGTGATCAACACTGTAGCAAAAAGTTTTATTGGCGAGAAAAAGGGCACAGACATTTATTATTACTCCATTGCCAACCCGGAGATTATTATCGTATCTAAAATCATTTATAATTTTTTTCTCACTCTGCTTTTATCGCTTACCGGGTTTATCCTTTTCCTCACGCTTTTAAAAAATCCTTTGGCAGACACAGGGCTATTTGCCGTTTTGTTGTTTCTGGCTTCCATGGGTTTTTCTGCTGCACTTACCTTGCTATCGGGCATTGCAGCCAAAGCAAACAACAGTCATATCCTCATGGCCGTGCTCAGTTTTCCCATCGTTATCTCCATTTTGTTGCTGGTAATAAAAGTTACCAAAAATTGTATTGATGGGCTTGACCGCTCGGTTAGCTATAACGACCTGTTAACACTTCTCGCAATAAATTGCCTTGTGGCTGCCACGTCTTATTTATTGTTCCCGTATATTTGGCGTAGCTAAAAATGGAAGATAGGGCTATGGACCAGAGCCTGTAGTCAAAGAAATATTAATCTATGAACAAGCACAAATTGGCATGGTGGAAGGTGTTGACTATTATACTGCTCTATTATTTAGTGATTGGCGGATTTCTTATTCCCGTGCCCAGATTGCATATTTTGAATGAAAGCATTCGCATGAATTATTTTCATGTGCCCATGTGGTTTACCATGATGTTCCTTTTTACGTATTCTGTTTGGTCATCAATTCAATATTTGCGCACCAAGAATATTGTGTATGACGACAAGGCCATTGAGTCATTAAAAGTGGCTTTCTTCTTTGGTGGGTTAGGATTGTTAACCGGTATGCTTTGGGGAAATGCAACGTGGGGAACATTTTGGACCAGTGATCCCAAACTGAACAATACAGCAATCGGCCTTTTGATTTATTCTGCCTATTTTGTTTTAAGAGGATCTTTGGAAGATGAAACACTAAGAGGAAGATTGAGCGCTGTTTACAACATATTTGCATTCATTGTTTTCATTCCCTTGATATACATACTGCCACGGATGACGGATTCGCTGCATCCCGGTAGCGGTAATAATCCTACATTTAGATTATTTGATACATCACACAATATGAAATTAGTGGTCTATGCTGCCATCATTGGTTTTATTTCATTAGGATGGTGGTTTTTAACACTGTTTTTGAGGGTACGGTCTTTAAAAAAATTGCAAGATGAGACGGTTTAAGATTATCAGTATATTTGTTTTGCTTTTCACCTCGCTGCAATCATTCTGTCAATCCAACGAAAAGGTTGAAATGGCAGATGTCTTGCGACAAGATGGAAAAATCTACACAGTTGTTGCGGGATTGGTTGTTATACTAACAGCCATGATTATCCTTCTCTTGAGGGTGGACAGAAAAATTTCCAAGCTGGAAAAACAATTAAAAAAAGACAAATGATAGTAGGCGTCAGACGCCTCAAAGGTGTCAGACGCCTGAGCGACTGGGAAGTTAACTAAGAAACGACATTGAGTTATGTATCATCATAAATAAAAATCAAACATGAAGAAGTCTCACATTCTTGCCCTGGTTGTTATTGTAGCAGCCATCGCCATCATCATCAGCACGGCTGGCGATGCCAGCACGTATGTTTCGTTTGATCAGGCTTTCCAGATGGCCTCCAATGGAAACAAAGAAACCATCCACGTGGTGGGCGAACTAAAAAAAGATGAAGACGGAAACATTATCGGCATTGAAAAAAGTACCGACAAACTTTCGTTTTCATTCATCATGATTGACGAAAATAAAAAGGAGCAAAAGGTTTATTATAACGAACCCATGCCGCCCGACT
>JAYVAI010000413.1:0-8234 GCA_043751075.1 Cyclobacteriaceae bacterium
CCATTTAGGTTCGGTCATTGTCTCCCAATGCCTGAAGGCTTTTAAACGCCAGTCAAGTAACCATTGAGGTTCATCCTTTTTAGAAGATATTAATCGAATGACATCTTCATTTAAACCTTTTGGAATGAGTTCAGTATCAATATTACTGGTAAACCCATATTTGTAATCACTCTTGGTATAATCTTCAAGGGTTGCTGTGGATGATTCTTTGCTCATGATTTATAGAATTATATGGGTGGTTAATTCAAACTTTCAATTGCAAATATATACAAACACATTCAATCTATACTAAAAAGTATAAATTAATTTATACAAAATAGTATAATAAGTATTATAGTTGAAAATTGATACAAAATCTGCAAAACTGTAAAGTATTTTATGGTTAGGAACATAATAAAAAAGCCACCGAAGGAGGCATTTTAAATTCGTTGGTATGTACCTGCTTTTAGTTCGGTGAGGGGGCAGATTATTGAATGGCTACATGCGGCTCCAGTTGATCGCGCTGTTAAAAAAAGGTGGCGCGCACACAGAAAAAGAAATCGACAAGATGATAGTCAGGCATGACCAACGCCTAAATTGATATCAACCGATATTATCCAGCCAATTACTATTTGAGAAGCATCTGAAGATAACAAAGTAGAAAAATTAATACCGATGATACTAAAAGCCCAGATAGCGTGAGCAATAGGGAAACAAACAAACCTAGTCTTTTCATTGTTGTCTTACTTATTGAATGCTTTGATTGATAAGTAAAGGTTATCCAACAATATCATAAATCAATTTTTAGTGGGCGTACTAAGAACTCAATTTAGGGAAATAATTCATTTTAGTTGGTTGCGGGTGGGTTTGGCTCTTGCCATAGCTTGGGTTTTGCGGGGAGGATGTGTGGCTATGGCAAGTGCCAATGGCGTGGGCGAGAATCTCTCCCTGTTGCGTGCGGTGGGGATATGGTACGAATGCTTATTCGTCAACCGTGTCCTTGTCCGTGAAGAAACCAAGTTAGTAGAGTATCACTCGTTAAAGTCTTTTTATTTTTTTTCTGTCTGCGGAACGAGTCTTTGAAGTTACAACGTCACTGTCCGCGGAACGAAGGGCATTGGCGGTAACGTTTGTGTTTATGACGGCTTGGGCTTTCGAAGCGCGTCACTGTCCCACGTTGCTGAACGAAATTAAGAAACAAAACTTCAAATTTGCACATCACCCCAAGCTGGCATAAACATTTTGTTGGTGGCTGTGTGGCCTTCTCCTCACTTTATTCGTAGCCTTGTCTTTCGTCCCCCCGTTAAAGTTTCACCTCTTTTTATAATTCAGCCGAGCGGTGGGGCATTTTTCAATACCTACTTTCTTCACTTACAATACACTGAGCGCACTCTTTGGCTGGCTTTGGATGCGGGGCGGTCGTGTGGCAAGCCAATGTGTGTGCGATTTAGTTACACCAGTCTTTCAAAATATACCTCGGGAAGAATTATTTTGGTCTCTCGCTCTTCATCTTCTTTCTTCCAATAAACAATGAAATTCACTTTTGCTTGTTTCAAGTGAAAACCTTTTTTCTTCACTGCTTCAATCGTATTTAGAAACTGTTTAGAAAATTTCAATACTGAATGTCCTTTTGAGTTGGTACATTCATCACCGTTTATTGTCAAAGCATCTCCGCTTGTCAGTTGCGAGACATGATGTTGTCTTGTGATAAAGTAATCTAACCAAATATCTTTGAAAGACAAGTGAATTGCCAACTCACTTGGGGGCAAATGTTCTTCTCGGCCTTCAACTCTTTCTAAATTATCTGCTGCGAGGTTGTCAAGATAATTTCCGTTTAGGTGAATAGTCAAGTTGCGTTTTGCTCTTGTCATTGCAACATACAGTTGGCGTTTGGCTTCATCAGTTGCAGGGTTGAAGTTTTCAAGCATGATGAAAACATTGTCAAACTCTTTGCCTTTTGCTTTGTGGATAGTAGAAACAAAAATTGTCTCACCGTTTTCATTATAGAAATCTTCAAGTTTCGATTCTCTTACGAAAACCTCAAAGTCAGATTTGTATTTCGTCTTTGAATTACTTTCTTCAAATTGCCTGATAAGGTTAGTGCACACTTCTAATTTTGAACTCTGCTGAAACATTCTTCTCAATTCAGTTTTTGCGTTTATCCAAACCTCATCACTTATTGTTTTTACATCATCACCTATGTCTAT
Organism: Cyclobacteriaceae bacterium; assembly: GCA_043751075.1. Classification (GTDB taxonomy): domain Bacteria; phylum Bacteroidota; class Bacteroidia; order Cytophagales; family Cyclobacteriaceae; genus ELB16-189. Next base: position 2,187 of record JAYVAI010000413.1, read on the forward strand.
TTCATTCAATAGGAAACGAACTTCCAAAAGGTTTTGCAAACTGAAACCGTCATTGCTTTGAATCAACTTTGCTTGCATTCCACTTTTCAAAAGCAAACCTGTAATTTGCAATGCTTCATCATTTGTCTTTGTCAGCACACAAGTAGTTCCTGCAAGTCCTGTTAAAAGTATGTCTTGCACCAATGGAGAAATGAGATTCCCGTTTTGATAACGAACCAATTTTATACTCCCGTTGTCGGTTTGTTGGGCAGCAATAGGAGTTTCTTTCAAACGGTGGCGAATCTTTCTCACAAACCCGTTTGTAAATTCAACTAAGTTGTTTTTGCTCCTGTAGTTTTCTATGAGTTCATGTTTGGCTGCTCTTCTTTCTGCAATGAATTGCTCCAAATATTTTGAACTTGCTCCTCTAAATTCGTAAATATTTTGGTCATCATCTCCAACTGCAATCACTCTCATTTCTTCGTTCTGCTCCATTAATGTGTTTACCAAAGCAAACTCATCAGCATTCATGTCTTGTGCTTCATCAATTACCAAAACCGTCTTTGTAATTTGGTTTACTTCAACTTCTCCGTTCTTTATTTTCTCAATCGTGCTTTTCAAAATGGCATCTGATTTTTCTAAACTTCCAACCTTACCCAGCAAATCAAAACAGTAGGAATGGAAGGTTTGGATAGCAATGCGGTGGGCTGCATTACCAATGAGTGAAATCAATCTCGTTTTAAATTCTGTTGCTGCCGCTCTTGAAAATGTTAACATTAGGAGTTGTTCTTGCTTCACATCTTCCATCAAAAGCAATGAAGCTAATTTGTGAACCAGCACTCTTGTTTTTCCACTTCCGGGTCCAGCCACAACTGCAATGTGTTTTGTTTCATTGTCCTTGATGATTTCTAATTGTGTTGGAGATAATGAACCAAACAACTGTCGGAACTTTGCAGGAGTTAAATTTCGTTTGATTTCATTTTGTCTGCTGCCTTTGAAATATTTGTTTAAAAAAGAAGTGTAGTTTAACTGAAAATAATCATCAACAAATTGCAATGCTCCTTTGTAATCAGCAATCATTTTCTTGGCATACTCACCAACAATATGAATTTGCTGAACCTTGTTTTCGTAAAATTGATTTAGCTTTTGGTAGTCGTCATTCTTGTATCTCCGTTTGTTGTCTTGCTCTACTCTGTCAATGGTAAGCCGATTATACACAACCAAAAATCCGCCTTCTATTTTGATTGCATCAATTCTTGAAAGATAAAAAAGTGTGTCTTCAATATCTTCAATTGAAACTTTCATTTCAAAAAGTTTCGGTCTTTTCTCAAACTCATCTTTCAGTTCATGAACTGAAAATTCCACCAACACTTCTTCCTTTTCTCTTTCATCTTCTACAATATTTAAATTACTTTTCTGGTAGAGAAATTCAACAATAAACTTTGCTAACTCATGCCGCTTCTCTAACTTTTCTTTCAAAGATTCTTTTGGCTGAACGCAAAGTATCACAACATGATTCTTTGAATATTCTTCGTTGTGTCGCTTAATCCAATTCTTGATTGCCCAAAAGTTGATGATGGTTTTTATCTTGCTCGGTGTAACATCTTTGCAACCTTTCTCCTCTGCATCTTCATTCAATTCTTTGATGTCAAAGGTTTTTTCCCTTTCTTCAAACACTGGCAAAAGGAAGTTTTCAATCTGACTAAATGATTCTACAATCTTCAATGAGCGGTTTATGTTTTCACCTTTCTTTATGAACGCAGTTAAGTCTTTTGCATCAGCTAAAATCTTTTCCTCACGAAGTAGATTCACAATGTTTATCACTTCTTCTTTTACAATCCCCAAATGGTCGCTGATGTAATCTATTCTTGATTCTGCTGCTTCATCATTGTTTTGTTTCCTACTCTTACTTGAAAAAAGTTTCTTGATAATTCTAATTCCTTTTTCTCTTTGCTTCTCTTCAAATCTTTGTGAAGCGTTTATTTTTTCAATTGCTTCTTGTGCATTCTTTGAAAGAATACTGTTCGCGAAAACTCTTGGCATGTTCTGTCCTCGTTTCAAATAGCCAGCATCTTCAAGGGCTGCAATTGCTGTTGTTACTCTTGTTTCAATCTCCACCACATTATCATCCCAACCTGCTTTCCGTGCAATCTCCAAAGCTGAATTAGAAACTGATGAGCGAAATCTTGTTATGTCTTTTATCGCTTTCCAAACCTGTTGAATTTCTTTGATTGAAAGTTTTGTTTGATTAAGTAAGATGAAATGTTTGCCAAGGTCTTCTTCGTTGAACAATACAAAACAGTCTGCCGTTATGTTTTCACCTCGTCCTGCTCTGCCTGCTTCCTGAATGTAATTCTCCAATGAATTTGAAATTTCATAGTGTATTACCATTCCAATATCTTTCTTGTCAACTCCCATTCCGAATGCAGAAGTTGCAACCATCGTTTGAATTTTTCCCGATATGAAATCATTCTGATTTTCCGTTTTCTCTTTTACATCCATCTTCCCGTGATATGGTTTTGCAGGGGAACCGTCTTTGGTTAGTCTTTCAGCAAGTGAATATGCCTTTTTGGTTCTTGAGACATAAATGATGGTCGGGCAATTTTTTGCTTCAATCAAATCTCTGACTTCCTTGTATTTTGCATCTTCATCTTCTTTTTCGAAAACTTTGTAGCGTAGATTTGTCCGTGGTGCCTTAGACGTAAAAAGCTCTAAGTCAAGAGAAAGTTTTTCTTTGAAGTAAGCACAAATATCTTCTATGACTTTTTTCTTTGCTGTTGCTGTGAAGCAAGAAATAGGAATTGTTTCTTCAAGATTTTTCTTCTTCTGAATTTGTTTGATGAAATCACCGATGTATAAATAATCAACTCTGAAATCTTGTCCCCACGAAGAAAAACAGTGAGCTTCATCAATAACAAAGCGAACAATCTTTCTTCCTAATAAAAGTCGTTCAATTGTTTTTGAACGCAAGGATTCTGGTGAGATGTAAAGTAGCGATGCAGAACCATCTTCAACTCTTTCAAAAGATTTACTTCTTTCAATCGGGTCTAGCAAACCGTTTATTGTAACTGCATCCGTAATGTCATATTGGTTAACCAAATTGTCAACTTGGTCTTTCATCAACGATTGCAAAGGAGAAATCACAATGGTTAAACCTTTTGTTGCAACACCGCTCATTAAAGCAGGAACTTGAAAAGTAATTGACTTGCCTCCGCCAGTCGGAAAAACTGCTAAAAGCGACTTGTTGTCAACGGCTGCCTTAACTGCGTTCTCTTGCAAGGGTTCGTCAGCGTAAGTCCTGTAAGAATCAAACCCGAAATATGTTTTCAGTCCTTTATGTATGTCTAACGCCTGATTGCAATACACACAACCAGTAAGACACGGTTTGTTTCTTAATGCAATCATTACCCGTTCTATGTCAGGATAATTTTTGAGAACCCAAGGTGGCGTAATTGAATAACGGTTGCGGCAATTTATGAGTGCCAAACAGTAAGCTATTTCAATTGGGTGTTCAGAAATTATTTTTGTCAGGTCTGCTTGTTCGCAAATTTCAGAATGAAATTTTTCACGAATTAACTTTTCAAGATTTGTGTCGTTGCTTTTGTAAGCAATGAAATGAAAAAAGGAGTGGAACTCCTTTTTGTCATTCAATAGCAAAAACAAAATTTGTTTTAGTGTTTCGTCTGTTTGCTGAAACGCTGCAACTTCATCAAAGAAAAGGTCTTTGGCTTTTATAGAATCATTGAGTGGATTGTTTGTGTCTTCACTTTGTAGTTTATCGTCTTTGAGTAAAGCATGATAGGGCTTTGTTGGGAAAAGTAGGGGAGAGAGAAATAAAGTGTCAATGATGTTTGTGGAATTTATTCCAGCATCTGTAACAGCTTTCTGAATATATTTTAAGTCGTGATTAAAAATGTTGTGTCCACAAATGAATTGTGTGCCTTTTAGAAAAGCAATAAAATCCGCAATTGAACTGGAATGAAAGGAATTGCCGTTATCCTTGACACCTCCAATGTCAAGAATCTTTCGGCTTTTCGGCTCAATCTCTGTGTCAACAAAAACAATTGAATTCATTTCTCAAGACTAAATATAAGGTATAAAGAGTTCGAAATTAGTCCGATTTTTAAAGTTGTACCGAATTTCTCGTGCGGTGGGATTTGGCTCTTGTCATAGCTTGGGTTCGTGGGTTGGAATGTGTGGCTATGGCATGTGCCAAATGTGCGGGGAATTTCGTGGGAGAATCTTAATTAAAAATGCGAAGGGTCGGTCATTTCATTTCTCATTTGTCCAACGTTATTTAATTTTTTTAAAGTCCCAGTTGTCACAGAGCCGTTCACTTGTCCCCGTGGGAAATCTTTGCTAGTAGAGTGTCACCCGTTAGTTGACTTTTTTGTCCGGCCACATTGCCACCAACACCGAGATATACGCACTGTAAACACCAGCCTCACTCTCCCAATAAATGGAGGAGTATTTTTTTTGCCGATTCTGAAACCGGAGTGCCTGGTCCGAAAATCCCCACCACCCCGCTATGATATAAAAACTCATGGTCTTGTTGCGGTATCACGCCACCGGCCACCACGCTGATGTCGGGCCGGCCCATTTTTTTCAACGCATCGATAAGTTGAGGGATCAACGTTTTGTGCCCTGCGGCAAGGCTCGATGCACCGATCACGTGTACATCATTTTCAGTTGCTTGCTTGGCCACCTCTTCGGGAGTTTGAAAAAGCGGACCAATGTCAACGTCAAATCCCAAGTCGGCAAAACCGGTGGCAATTACCTTTGCTCCGCGGTCGTGACCATCTTGCCCCATTTTGGCAATGAGTATGCGCGGCCTGCGCCCATCTTTTTCGGCAAAGCGATCGGATATCGCGCGCACCTCTGCCACTTCATTATGATTTTTCATTTCGCCTGAATATACTCCAGAAATTGTTCTGATGGTTGCTTTGTACCGTCCAAAAACATTCTCCATCGCCAATGAAATTTCTCCCAGTGTTGCCCTGGCGCGTGCGGCCACCATGGCGAGCTCCAATAAATTCCCGTTGCTGGTTTGCGCTGCTTGCTCAATGGCACTAAGGGCTGCGTTCACATCCGTTTGATTTCTTTCTCTTTTTAATTTTTTTAATTTTTCTATTTGCTCATCGCGCACTGCCGTGTTGTCAACCTCGCGTATATCAAAATCAGGAGCTTCGTTGGTTTGATAGCGGTTCACTCCCACAATCACATCGCGGCCCGAATCAATCCTTGCTTGCTTGGCTGCTGCCGCTTCTTCAATACGCATTTTAGGAATACCACTTTCGATGGCGCGTGTCATGCCACCGAGTTGTTCTGTTTCTTCGATCAGTGCCCATGCTTTGTTTACCAATTGTTCCGTTAAATATTCAACATAATATGAGCCACCCAATGGATCAACTACGTGCGTGATACCCGTTTCATTTTGAATGAACAACTGTGTGTTGCGGGCAATGCGTGCCGAAAAATCGGTGGGCAGCGCAATGGCTTCGTCCAATGAATTGGTGTGCAGCGATTGTGTGCCGCCAAGCACCGCAGCCATCGCTTCTACCGTGGTGCGTGTTACATTATTGTAAGGATCTTGGGCCGTCAAACTCCACCCCGATGTTTGACAGTGTGTGCGCAACGCCAACGACTTAGGATTTTTAGGATCAAATGCTTGAACTATTTTTGCCCACAGCACACGGCCCGCTCGCATCTTGGCCACTTCCATAAAAAAATTCATGCCTATGCCCCAGAAAAATGAGAGGCGTGGCGCAAAATCATCAATGGCAATACCGGCTTTGATACCTGCGCGAATGTATTCAAGACCATCGGCCAATGTGTAGGCGAGTTCTATGTGCGCAGGTGCGCCTGCTTCGTGCATGTGATAACCACTGATGCTGATGCTGTTGAACTTGGGCATGTACTTCGAACAATACGAAAAAATATCGGCCACAATGCGCATGGAGGGCGCGGGCGGATAGATGTATGTGTTGCGCACCATGAACTCTTTCAAAATATCATTTTGTATGGTGCCATTGAGTTGGTGTGGCTTCACTCCGCTTTCTTCGGCAGCCA
>JAYVAI010000414.1:0-8231 GCA_043751075.1 Cyclobacteriaceae bacterium
CGCTGTGCGCTTATCGGCTGCTCGGAGTAAAGTGTGCGTATGGCATCATAAGCTTTTACATAGCTGATAGGATTTGAACGCGAAGATTTTCCGATCGGATTTTGATCTACAAATTCCACTTGCGTGATTTTGGTAAAATCTCCGCCCAGGCGATCATACTTTCCGGGCGTTTCAGACACTGATCCGCTCAGCCTGCCCATAACTGGGTAAAGGATTTTTTTTATCAGGGTAGATTTGCCTGAGCCGCTCACACCCGTAACTACGGTAAGGGCGCCCAAAGGAAATTTCACGGTGAGGTTCTTTAAATTATTTTCGCGCGCGCCAGTGATCAATACCGAATCCTTCCATTTTCTTCGCACCATTGGCACCGGAATTTTTTCTACTCCCGTAAGGTAATTGATGGTGTGCGATTTTATTTTTTGATCCAGATCGTGTTGCGATCCCTGAAAAACCAACTCGCCTCCGTGACTTCCGGCATCGGGCCCAATGTCAATGATCTGATCGGCCGCACGCATGATTTCCTCTTCATGTTCCACCACAATCACGGTGTTGCCCAGGTCGCGCAACGATTTCAATACGTCAATCATACGTGCCGTGTCGCGTGGGTGCAGGCCAATGCTTGGTTCATCCATTATATACATAGAGCCAACCAGCGCACTGCCCAATGAAGTGGCCAATTTTATCCGTTGAAATTCCCCTCCCGACAAGGTGGAAGTAACCCGGTTCAATGTAAGATAGCCCAAGCCCACTTTGGCCATGTATTCAAGCCGGGTTTTTATTTCTGTTAAAATCCGCTCTGCTACTTTTTGCTCGTAGGCAGGCAGCTTTACTTTTTCAAAAAATATCAGCGTCTCTTCAATGGGCATAAGCACCAGATCGGTGATGGAGGTATCTGCTATTTTCACATAAGCCGCATCCTTTCTCAGCTTAGTGCCGCGGCAGTCGGGGCAGGTGGTGCGCCCGCGATAGCGCGAGAGCATAACGCGATATTGAATTTTATATGTTTTGGATTCGATGTGTTTGAAGAAGGCATGGATCCCTTCAAAATGCCCGTTGCCAGACCAGAGCAAGTCGCGTTCTTTTGGAGAAAGCTCTGCATAAGCCCGATGGATTGGGAAATCAAATTTAATTCCGTTTTTGATCAAGGGCTTGGCCCATTCGCTCATCACCTCACCGCGCCAGGGAGCAATGGCACCTTCATATATAGAGAGACTTTTATCCGGAATCACCAGGTCTTCATCAATGCCCAAAATTTTTCCAAACCCTTCGCAGGTTTGGCATGCACCAAACGGATTGTTGAAGCTGAAAAGATTTATGGATGGCTCGGTGAAGGTGATGCCATCCAATTCAAACCGATCGGAGAAATAGGTTTTCTTTTCCTCACTATAAATCACACAATCGCCATGCCCTTCAAAAAAAGCAGTCTGTATGGAATCGGACAACCGGAAGGTGAGGTCTTCATCGCTGGCATTTACGGCAGCGCGGTCAATCAGCACTTCATATTCTTGCTCATTAATTTTTTGAGCCTTGTCCGTCTTTTTCTTTTTTGGCTTGTCCACAACGGCTAAAGGTGAGTTTAGGATTTCCTCAATAAACTTCACTTCCCCATTTACCAAAACCCTTGCAAAACCTTTGCTCAGCAATAGGTTCAGTTCATCTTGAAGCTCACGGCCTTTGAAAATTTTTAGCGGTGTGGCCACCATCACGCGTGTGCCTTCTTTTTGCCGATTGATAAAATCCACCACGTCCGTTACGGTGTTGCGCTTCACTTCTTTGCCGCTGACGGGTGAATAGGTTACGCCAATGCGTGCAAACAGCAATTTGAGGTAATCATAAATTTCGGTGGTAGTGCCTACGGTGGAGCGCGGGTTGCGTGTATTTACTTTTTGCTCGATGGCAATGGCTGGTGACACCCCCTTGATGTAATCCACTTCGGGTTTTTCCATGCGGCCCAGAAACTGGCGGGCATAAGAACTCAAACTTTCCACGTACATGCGCTGCCCTTCGGCAAACAGCGTGTCGAATGCCAATGAGGATTTTCCGGAGCCAGACAAACCGGTAACTACCACCAATTTATTTCGTGGGATGGCAACACTCAGGTTCTTCAGGTTGTTGACCCTGGCCCGTTTGATAATGATAAATTCTTTGGGATCGAGATCTTCTAAATATGAATCGTCAGGAATTGGGAGCATGGTAAACCGCAAAAATAGAAAATTGCGTGGCGATGTCCTATGGTGGATTCAAACAAAACAAAGCCTTTACTACTTCGCAGTCACTGCTGCCTAACGCAATACTTTGTTTGTTTGGTTCATCTTCATTATTCTTGAGTTCACTACAATCTCAAAGCCTTTATCATGGCATTCAGTTCAGAATCGGTTACATCTGCTTTTTCAGATTTATCGTACATGGTAAGTAGGTAAACAGTTGCCTTTTGAATGTACAAATAAGTGATAACCCTTGCCCCGCCACGCTTGCCCTTCCCCTTACTGGCTATTGCCAAGCGTATTTTATAACAATGTTTTCCAATCGGTTCACCGCTTTCCGGATCTTCCACAAGAGTGTCTATAAGTTCGCCATATTCCTTTTTAAGAGAAGGAAATTTTTTTACATACCGTTTTAGTTCTTTCTCAAACTGGCGTGTTGGAAAAATTTTATAGTTCATGCAACAACTCTTGAGCTGTTTTTAATTTTATCTTCCCCTGCTTATGGAGCCGCACGTCAGCAGCAGCATCGGTCAAGTCTTCAAATAAGCTGGATTTAGCAGCCGAAATTGGCTTGGCCTTAACATACGCTGAAAAGCCGTGCAGCAACTCCATTATGAAATCCGCTTTGCTGTCTTTAATGTCTAATAGCACTTTCATATCTATAAAAAAATTTGTTTGTCAAAGATAGTTAATATGGATATGAGGAGATAATTACCCTGTTTGCAAAAAGAGAATAGATAGCACATGTGGGGGCAAACAGTAACATATCCTTTTTGAGTTGTTTTGTGTCCAACGCTACAGAGGCGTTCCTTTCTCGGTGAAGAAGGTCGTTACTGTTGGCAAAATTTAAAGGAAATTTGTAACGCTTAACGTAAGGAAATTTGACTTCACACCATCATAAAAGATATTGTCAGTCCAAGTCTGTTTCAAACAAGATCAATTATCAAAATCAGGATCGTAACTGGCTTCCTTGCCGCCTTCATCGCTGTTACTGTCATAATCATCGCTGTTATCTAAATCATCAGCAGCAGCCTCTGGGGGAGTGCGCGTATCTTCGTCCTCTGGTTCAAACTCCTGTTTCTTGCCCGACTCCACATCATACCCACCATCACTGTTTTTGGTGGCCGGCACCTTTACCAGATACACCGAATCGTCCGTTTCGAGCGGAAACACAAATATCGGTTCCTTCTTTGCGTTCATAATCCTGGTGATGTTTGCTTCATACCCGTTGGGATATTGATCGCGCAAAAGCCCGCGCAGGTCTTCTGATAAATTTTCTAAGCTTTTAATTACTCGTTTCTTTGCCATTGTTTTTAAAATCGGCCTCAAATAGCATAAGAATTTGTGTAGCAGGCAAGATTTTTCTAAAAAAAATTTGCTCTTTCAAAGAATATTTATACTTTTCATATCTCAAACATTCAAGTTTAACCCCACATACTATCGAGCGAGACTTCTACGTTACCTAAACGCAAGAAAGATGATTGACAAAAGATGTAGCGACAGCCAATTGGTCACGCTCTATCAAACCGGTAACGAAGAGGCCTTCGAGATGCTACTTCACAGACACAAATCCCGTATTTATACGGCTATCTACATGATCGTAAAAGACCGCTACGTGGCTGAAGACCTTCTTCAAGACACCTTTATCAAGGCGATAAATACAATCAGGGGTGGCCGCTATAATGATGAAGGCAAATTTCTGCCCTGGATAAGCCGCATCGCACACAACTTAGCTATTGACAGCTATCGCAGAGACAAGCGCTACCCCGAGGTTGTGCTTGAAGATGGAAGCCGTGTGTTTGACTCGCTCCAGTTTTCGGAGGAATCGTTTGAGACCAAACAACTATTGCAAGATTCCAAGGCGCGCCTTCGCGATCTGATCAAAGAATTGCCCACAGAACAAAAACAGGTTTTGATCATGCGGCATTACTTAGATATGAGTTTTCAGGAAATTGCCGACCGCACCGGGGTGAGCATAAACACTGCTTTGGGCAGGATGAGGTATTCCCTGATAAACCTGAGAAAGAAAATGATTAAAAATAATATAGCCTATGACAAAGACTTTTACCCAAACCGATCTGATCAGGTTTCTATACCACGAGACCTCGCAGGAGGAGACGAAGGAGATTGACAAAGCCCTCCTTTGTGATAGTGAACTGCAGGGCCAATACAAAGAACTTAATGCCCTGCATCGTGAACTGGACGCAGTGCGCCTTGAGCCATCTGCGGTATCTGTACAAAACATTCTTAGCTACTCACGCAGTATGCTGGGAAGATAACAACCTGTTACCTCTTTGAACAATATGAGGCCACCCAAAAGGCGGCCTTTTTTTTTATTGGGGCTGACTAAAAAGTCCGTCTGTCATCGCGGCCTTTGAGCCGCGATCTCCTTTTTGCGCAAATAATTGGGATGCCAGGTCAAAGCCTGCCTGCCCGTAACCGCTTCGGCAAAGGCAGGCAGGCTCGACATGACACACCGAACGATCTGGACTTTTTAGTCAGCCCCAAACTTTTATGACTTCCTTTTGGTTTACAAGACTCAACAATTACAACCCATGAGCCCAATAAAAACCATAAAGCCCCTCGGCTTCCCGTGGGCAACGCAGGATCCATTTTTATTTTGTGTCCACCATGCAGACGCTTACCCAAAAGGAAATGACCAGATGGGCCCTGCGGCTTCTTTAGCAGGAAGAAACATTGGGCAGGACTTTACAAACAAAGATGGATGGCGCATGTACCATGGACAAAATGTTCCCGGATTTCCAGCACACCCTCATCGGGGATTTGAAACCGTGACGATTTGCACCAAAGGATTGATCGACCACTCGGATTCTCTGGGTGCAGCGGGGCGCTTTGGCAATGGCGATGTGCAATGGATGACGGCCGGCAAAGGCGTGCAGCATTGCGAAATGTTTCCATTGTTGAGCACAGAAAAAGAAAACCCGTTGGAACTTTTTCAGATTTGGCTCAACCTCCCGAAAGCAAAAAAATTGACAGCACCACATTTTGCCATGTTGTGGAGCGAAACCATCCCAACCTATCAATCAACGGGCCCAAGCGGAAAAGCAGCATACATAAAAATGATTGCCGGAAAAATTGAAGGTGTAGTTGCCCCTGCGCCAGCCCCAAACTCGTGGGCCGCCAACCCCGAAAATGAAGTAGCAATCTGGACGATAAAATTAGAAGCGGGTGCCGAATGGAATTTACCCACAGCCTCTTCAAAAGTAAACCGATCACTCTATTTTTATGATGGAAAGCCAATTCAAATTGCCGGACAAAATTTTTCATCGCACCAGGCAATAGAATTGTATGCCGACAAGGAAGTGAGATTGGTAAATGGTGATACGGAAAGTTATTTGCTATTGCTGCAAGGCAAGCCTATCGGTGAACCCGTGGTGCAATATGGCCCGTTTGTCATGAACACCCAATCGGAAATTCAACAGGCGATGAATGAGTTTCAGCAAACACAATTTGGTGGGTGGCCCTGGCCCAGCCATGAGCATGTGCACCCCCGGGATAAAGGACGCTTCGCCAAATATCCTGACGGCAAAGAAGAAATAAAATCATCTTGGGGCTGACTAAAAAGTCGCAATTAGATCGAAGTGTCATACCGGGCCTGCCTTTGCCGGAGCGGTTACGAGCAGGCAGGCTTTGACCCGGTATCTTGTTAGACACACATAAAAACGAGATCGCGGCTCAAGGCCGCGATGACAGAACCGACTTTTTAGTCAGCCCCGTCTATTTCTTTTTGGAAAAAGAGCCCTTTGGTTTTTTGGTCTCCTTCAAAAGGGTGAGTTTTTCTACCTGGGCCCGTTTGTCTTTTCGCTGAAATCTTTTTTCCTGCTCGATCTTAAAATTTTCTTCAGCTTTGATGTACTCGCGATTTTTCATTTTTTTTCGTTTTATGGAGGAAATGTAAAATCTATCTTTGACTATTGATATGATAAATATCATAAGGAGATTATTACTTTGCGATGAAACTAAAACCCCACACTTCCACATGATCCTCCAGACTAAATCATTGCGTTTGCCCATTATTCTATTGCTACTCGCCTTTGCCTGCGCACCCGGGAAAGAAAAAAAAGAATGGATCCAACTCTTCAACGGAAAAGACCTTGATGGTTGGGATATTAAAATTGCAGGCCATGACCTCAACGATAATTTTGGAAACACCTTTCGCATTGACAGTGGCAAAATGATTGTTCGGTATGATCAATATGATTCATTTCGCAGGCAATACGGGCACATCTTTTACAAGGAAAAATTCTCTTACTATCTGTTGGCTGTCGAGTACCGTTTTGTGGGCAGTCAGGCTGCCGGAGGCGAAGGCTGGGCCATGCGCAACAGTGGGGCCATGTTGCACACTCAATCTGCTGAAAGTATGATGCGCGATCAGGATTTTCCCATCAGCATTGAAGCACAATTTCTGGGCGGCCTAGGCACGGGCGAAAGGCCAACAGCCAACCTATGCACACCGGGCACTCATGTATTTTTGGGCGACACTTTGTTCACACCACATTGCATGAACTCCCGCTCCAAAACCTATCATGGCGACCAGTGGGTGCGCGCAGAATTTTTGGTGCTGGGCGATTCGCTCATACGCCACTTGGTAAATGGCGACACCGTGCTGGAATACTCTAAGCCACAAATTGGTGGAGGGGTTGCCAATAATTTTGATCCAAAAATAAAATTGGATGGAACGCCCATTACCGAAGGCTACATTGCTTTGCAAAGCGAAAGCCACCCGATAGAATTTAGAAAAGTGGAACTGCTGCAATTGATAGGATGCAAAGACCCCAAAGCAAAAAACTACAAATCTTATTTTGTTAAGGGAGACAATTCTTGCGTTTATTGAGGGGTTGTGTGTAACCTTATTAGCCCCTCTGCAAACTTGAAACTTTGGTGCTTTGAACGAACAGTTTTGGGATTAAGACGGACAACAACCGACACCGCTTTGAATGGCAACCGCTAAAAATAAATTTGCAAAAAAAGCCCACCCAAAAAAAAATTCAATGCCAACGCACATTGCACACTTTGCTTTTACCTGCAACCGCAAAAGCCCACCCAAAGGCAAAAGCAAAGAGTGCAATTTTCCAACGCTTTTTCACTTACTTTGCGGTTCAAAACATATCACTAACAATTAGTAAAATTCAGTAATGGCAAAACAAAAACCTGAAGAACAAAACGAAGACCCAAATAAAATTGCGGGTATTCCTTCCAAGGAATTATTCATTGACATGTTAGTGAAAGACCTTTCATTGAGGGATGCAATTGGAGATTTGGTTGACAACTCAGTTGATGCCGCTAATAAAATGGCAGCCATGAACAAAACTGACTTGAGCAAATTCACAATCAAAATTTCATTTGATAAAAATCATTTTGCAATTACAGATAATTGCGGAGGTATAGAGGAAGATGATGCAAGAAAATATGCTTTTAAATTAGGCAAACCAAAAGATTATTCGCAAGGCAAGCACACCATTGGACAATTTGGAATCGGAATGAAGCGTGCATTTTTCAAACTTGGCGAACACATTGTTGTGGAATCAGTCGCTTTGAATTCTGACTTTATAATTTCTATTCCTGTAAAAGAGTGGCGTGAGAGAGCAGACGAAAAAGATTGGGACTTTAAATTTGATAAAACACCAAATCTAAAAAAGCATCAGCTCAAAGACACCAAACTAAAAATTGTTGTTACTCAATTAAAACACGATGCCAAGAATCAATTTAATGATTCGCAGTTTTTGCTTGACTTACAAAATGAAATTTCTTTAGAACATCAGTTTGCTATCAACAAAGGTTTGAAGATTAAAATCAATTCCGATAAACCACTGACTGCACCCAAAATCACATTGATTTCCGATAGAGATTTCAAACCGTGTTATTGGAGCCACCAATTCCCAAGCGGATTGAAAGCTGAAATATTAACAACCTGAGTTCGGGTTAAGCGGCAAGCAAAAGTTGAGCTTTGAAAGCCGCTATCATATTTGGATCGGATTCTGCGATGTCATTTTTAATGGATGGCTT
>JAYVAI010000415.1:0-8196 GCA_043751075.1 Cyclobacteriaceae bacterium
ATGTGGATGGTGTGCGCCTTAGTTTTGATTATACCTTGAAGCCGGGCATAGCGCAAAAAGCCAACGCTACTTTTTTGATGAAGCAAATGGGGATTATACCGGATCAGTGAGAAGTAGAAAAAGTAGGCAGTCTCCAGTAGGTAGTTCCGGGATTGTGGAATCTGCCTGCGGCAAAGGCTACGTTATTGCCTCGATTCACTTCCAAACTCAACTCATTAATCCTAATTTTCCTTTGCGGGCTTTGCGCCTTCGCGCAAAAAAATATTCCAAGCAGAGTCTCGCCTCGGACTCCGTGTTTTTAAAACAAAACAACTCCAAGTAGGCAGTCTCCAGTAGGCAGTTCCGGGATTGCGAACAGATATATTATTGCCTCGATTTACTCCAACTCATTAATCTTTGAATTTTCCTTTGCGCCTTCGCGCGAAAAAAAAACTATTCCAAAGCGGAGTCTCGCCCTCGGACTCCGTGTTTTTAAAACAAAACAACTCCACAAATCAAACCGATAAGGATAACGGCCCACGATGGTATTTTGGTGAAGGCCATGATGCAAAACGTGCCAATTGTAAAAGCGAAGTTGAGAAAAGTATTGTCTAATGGTTGGAATAACAAAATGGCGGCCGCGGCAATCAGCCCTGCGCTGGCCGCATGTATGCCTTCTAAGGAAGCGCGGATGGGCCGGAATTTTTTCAGGCTGTCCCAAATGCGTATCATAAAAAAAATCAGAAACGTGCCCGGCAGAAAAAGCCCTGCTGCTGCCATGATGCTTCCCGCCAACTGACCTCCTATTCCATAATCCCTCATGGACAGCACACCGAGATAGGAACTGAACGAAAACACAGGCCCCGGCAATGCTTGCGAAAACGCATATCCCGAAAGGAATTCGTCATGCGAGATGGCGTGGTGGAGTGGTTTTGAATAGGTAACAAACTCGGTGTAAAGCATGGGCGTGAGCACCTGGCCACCGCCAAAGATCAAACTTCCATTGCGATAAAAATTTTCAAATAAGCGAATAGGCAAAGTGAGTTCAGGAATACTTTTAGTTGCCCATCCCAGCAGTGCAACAAAAATCAAAACACCGGCCCACAGAAAAAAATTGTTCCAGCTCACCTCAAATTTTTTCTTTTCTTCCCGTGGATGGGCTTTGTAATTAAGAGCGGTGACCAGCCCCGATGCCAACAGAATAACTGGAAAAACAAAAGGTGTTTTGGCAAGATACGTTGCCACAGCCGCCAGCACCATCAGTACAAGACCGCGCCTGCGGGTAACTGTTTTTATGCTGATGGTATAGGCAGCGTGCGCCACCAAGCCCACCGCCATAGGTTGAATGAACCGCGTAAACTCAAGAGACGACTGATTGGAAACGAAGCGGTTCATCAACATGCCTGCGGCCGTCATGATGATCACCGATGGAAGAACCCATATCAACAGTGTTAAGTAAGCCAACGAGGGCCCGCCCACACGATAGCCGATGGCCGAAAGAGTTTGTGTTGACGTTGGGCCGGGCACGATCTGGCTCAACGCATTTAATTCCACTAGGTCATTGTCGTTGATATAAGCACGCTTCTTTACCAACACATCCTGAAAATTGGCAATGTGCGCCTGTGGTCCTCCAAAACTCGTCAGCGACAGCAGGAGTATATCCTTTAGAAAAACAATATTGCGGCCACGCTTTGTCAACGTGCTCGATTATTTTTTTAATCCGATTTCTTTCAACCGTTGATTCAGAAATTCGCCAGCGCTTATATTATCCCACAACTTAGGATGAGCTGCATCCACACACGATGGCAATGCAGTCAAATCCATTTCCGACCGGGGGTGCATGAAGAAAGGTATTGAATAGCGCGGTGTGTTCATCAAATGGCGTGGAGGGTTCACCACCCGATGAATGGTTGACTTTAACTTTTTGTTAGTCAGGCGTTCGAGCATATCGCCCACGTTCACCACTAATTGATCGGGCAGCGCGGTGATCGGTATCCACGTTCCATCTCTGCGCAACACTTGAAGCCCATCGGCACTGGCCCCCATCAGCAGTGTGATCAAATTGATGTCACCATGCTCGGCAGCGCGCACAGCATCGGCAGGCACTGAATCGGGATTTTCTATAGGGAAATAATGAATGGGACGAAGGATGCTGTTGCCGTGCTTTACTTTTCCATCAAAATAATTTTCGGGCAGGCCGAGGTACAACGCAATCGCCTTCAGCATCTGCGCGCCCGTCTTCTCCAATCTTCTATAAACATCGAGCGCAATTTCTTTAAACTCCGGAAGTTCGTGCGGCCACACATTGTCGGGGTATTCTTTTTTTATCGGATCGTTGTCCAACACTTCCTGCCCCACATGATAAAATTCTTTTAGGTCACCGGTGTTGCGGCCCTTGGCGTGCTCTTTCCCTTTTCCGATGTAACCGCGCTGGCCGGCCAATCCGGGTATTTCATATTGCTGTTTTATTGCATCGGGCAATGCATAAAATTTTTTGATGATGTTATAAAGTTTGGCGGACAGCTCATCGGACAGATAATGATTTTTGATTGCCACAAAGCCAATGCTGTTGTAAGCTTCGCCCAACTCCTGCACGAACTTGTTTTTTCTTTGTGGGTCTCCGTTGGTAAAGTCGGCAAGGTCTAACGAGGGTATTTTGTCAAATAATATCTCTGCCATAAATTTTGATGTTTAGATTGATAAGCGTTTACAGTTTTTGTTAAAAACTTTTGGCAGCCTGCCCTCGCGAAGCGCGGGGCACCGGGCTATACGTTGCAAGCCCACGCGAGGCGCATGGGGCTTTCCACTTCTATCCCTGGCTGATCGTCCCGAAAACAAACCTGCTCACATTTTGAGCTTATCGCAAGCTAATTATTTTTGGGTAATTTTACCCGATCCCGCAAGGGCATGGTTTTAGCTAAGTCAACTAGTTCACCTATAAAAATTTAGTATTATGAAATCCATTAACAGAAGAAAGTTTGTGAAAGCTACGGCACTCACCGTGATCGGTGCACCCCTTGTTTTTAACAGCAGTGCCTTGCAGGCCGAAGAAATTTCATCAGTGTTGCAGTTCTCTCAAATCGCGTTACCATACGCTACCAATGCACTGGAGCCAAACATTGACACACTCACCATGGAAATACATTATGGCAAGCACCATGCGGCCTACATTAAAAATGTGAACGAGGCCATTGCTTCAGATGCTATTTCGTTTGCCACCGAAAAAGATTTTTTCTCCAACATTTCAAAACTCTCCGCGAAGGCGCGCAATAACGGTGGCGGTGCCTGGAACCATAATTTTTTCTGGCGGGTGATGAAGCCAAACAGCGCAGCACCCACGGGCAAAGTGGCCGAAGCCATCAACGCAACCTTTGGCTCTTTCGAAAAATTCAAAGAACAGTTTGCGCAAGCTGCCATGACCCGGTTCGGTTCGGGCTGGGCCTGGTTAGTGAAAGATGGCAACACATTGAAAATAGGATCAACGCCCAATCAAGATAATCCACTTATGGAAGTTGTAAGCGAACTGAAAGGAACCCCCTTGCTCGCATTAGATGTGTGGGAACATGCTTACTATTTAAAATATCAAAACAAGCGCAATGAGTATGTTGCCAATTGGTGGAATGTGGTGAACTGGGATGAAGTGGCTAAGGGAATTTAGTAGGCAGTATCGAACAAGGAAGAAAAGTAGGCAGTAACCAGTTGGCAGTAAAATGCAGACTTGCATTTATTTAAACATTCAATTTTATAGAATGAAAAAAATACACTTGAACCCGAGTGGGGCGAGTTTGATCATACAGTTTTAAACGGATGTGGTTTATTCTTAAATTTGATTCAGTGATTCAGTGATTCAGTTTAATAAAATAAATTTTTAAAATGGAAACAATACAAACCCCTCTTACGGCTCCTCAGCTAGATTTGCTTCTTAAGTGGAGTTACCTGCCTTCGCAATTTTAACCTAAATTTTATTTTTCAGTTGAACTGAGTCCGGGGCGAGACTCCACTTGGATAGGATTAATATTTTTTGTCGCGCATCATTGTATTTATTTCTCCCGCTCCACTTTTTCAATAAAATAACTTGTTTCGCCACGCCACGGGAATTTCATATACCTTTTTACAAAATGCAGGTTCACCCGCTCCCCGCTCAACGACACTTCCTGAAGTTGCTTGACCGCCTCGGCTTGATCGGGTGCCACCGAGAAATCAAACGTTTCTGCAATGGGGCTCACACCCCGCAATGCCCCAAAGGATTCAAGGCTCAATTTCCCCTCGTATGTTTTGAACACCATGCCCTTTTCTGTGATGCGCAAAACTTTTCCGGCCATCACCCCCCGCTCATAAACACCAAAATAAAGAAACGCCAGGGTGGCAATGCCCAACGCAAGTGATATCAATAGTATGCGCTTTATAATTTTCATGGTGGTGCGGGCTGTCTTCTTAATGAAACTTTCTGATTCCATGATCAAGGTTTTTTATGTGCAGGCAATTTACTCTTTCTCCTCAATCCAACATAGAAAAACAAAGCAGCAGCAATTACAACAAGTGATATAAACTGTGAGTTGGAAAGGATATCGTCAATAATAAAACCCCGTTGAATATCGCCCCTGAAAAGTTCTAAGAGGCCGCGGCCAAAGGCATACGCCATCAGGTACATGAGAAAGAGCTGGCCATCAAAAATTTTTCTGGATTTGAAAAGCCAAAGTGAAATGAGGATGCTGAAAATAAACACCGCTTCGTAAAGTTGCGTGGGGTGCAGCGATGTGTTCAACGGTTCGGCCTGACATTTGGCATCGGTAAAGATCACACCCAAAAAGCTATCGGTAGATATTCCGTAACAGCAGCCGGCCATAAAACAACCGATGCGCCCAAAGCCATGCACGATGCACGTTACCATAGCCATCACATCCAACATGCCGAGCACAGGCACTTTTACTTTTTTAAAATACCACAGCATGATGGGTATGGCCAGCAACAGCGATCCATAAAAAACAAAGCCACTTCCTGAAATAAGTTTCTTGGGATTATGCAGGTACAAAGAAGGGTCTTCAAAAATGATGAACAACTTTCCTCCTACCACTCCGCCAACTACCAACAAAATAAACAGCGTGTTGCTTTGATCGAAGGTGAGGCCAAATTGCTTTTTCCCCTGCCAGTACATGAATAGAAAACCGAGCAGTGCACCGAGGGCGATGCAAAAACCATAAGTATAAATGGTGAACGAGCCAAATTCAAAAAGGATGGGATGCATAAATTAATTGACAGTTGACAATTTCATAATTGACAATGGAAATGATCTATGAATGAAAATTATTCTATAATTATTTATTGTCAATTGTCCGTTGTCAATTGTCAATTACACAGTCATGATCTCCCCCTCTTTCTTCTTCATCATGGTGTCAATCTTCAAGATGGATTCATCGGTACGTTTCTGCACTACGTCTTCGGCATTTTTAATATCATCTTCCGATGCGCCTCTTATTTTTTTCAGTTGCTCGTTGGTTTCTTTGCGTATGCTGCGTATGCTCACCTTGCCATGCTCGCATTCGTGGCCAGCCTGCTTCACCAATTGCTTTCTTCTTTCTTCGGTGAGCATCGGTATGTTGATGATCACTTGCAGCCCGTCATTTTGTGGAGTGAGCCCAATGTTGGCAACCATAATGGCTTTTTCAATATCTTGTATCAGCCCTTTTTCCCACGGCTTTATAAAAAGTGTGCGCGCATCGGGCGAGGTGATAGACGAAATTTGGTGGAGGGGGCTCATCACACCATAATAAGAAACCTGAATGGAGTCGAGCATGGAAGGGTTGGCTTTTCCGGCCCGTATCTTGGCCAACTCCTGGCTCACGTGCACAATTGCCTTGTTCATCTGATCCTTCGCATCGTCAAGAAAAAGTTCAATCTCTTCCATAAAACATTTAAGATTTAAGATTTATGATTTTGGATTTCTTTCAGTGAAATAAGAGTTGGTTCAACTGATCAGTGTGCCCGCATCTTCACCTTTCACAATTTTCAGCAGGTTGCCTCTCTTGTTCATGTCAAATACTATGATGGGCAATTTATTTTCCTGGCACAGTGTGAAGGCCGTCATGTCCATGATGTTTAGTTTTTTCTGGTATGCCTCCTGAAAACTCAGGTTGTTATAGCGCACGGCATCCGAAAATTTTTCGGGGTCTTTGTCATATACGCCATCCACGCGCGTTCCCTTGAGCACTACACCAGCTTGTATTTCGATGGCGCGCAGGCTCGCAGTAGAGTCGGTAGTGAAATAAGGGTTGCCAATGCCGGCACCAAAAATCACGATCCTTCCTTTTTCCAAATGGCGTATGGCCCTGCGCATGATAAACGGTTCGCACACCTGTTCCATTTTTATTCCCGCCATCAACCGGGTGAACATGCCGTGCCGCTCCAGCGCACTTTGCAGTGCCATCGCATTGATCACCGTGGCCAGCATGCCCATGTAGTCGCCTTGCACACGCTCTATGCCCAACGCTTCGGCCTGGCTGCCGCGAAAAATATTTCCACCGCCAATCACTATGGCAATTTCAACACCTTGCTCCTGTATCGCTTTTATTTCTATGGAGTATTGCTCAAGCACAGCCGGATCAATGTTGCTGTTCTTCGAGCCCATCAGCGCTTCACCGCTGAGTTTTAGTAGGATGCGTTTGTACTTCATAGGTAAGTTTAGTTCGCTTGATAGCCCTGCAAATATGGTCAGTATTGGTCAATTTTCGAGGGATGAATTTTGGATTTTTGGTTATCAGCTCACACTCGGCTGGGCCATTGCTGCAAGCCCTCCTGCCCATGCTTGCATTCAAGTGCCTCCTAATATGAATTGAATAATTAAAATACTTTTGTGAAAATCATTCATAATAAAGTTTAGCGGGATAGGGATGGGGGAGATATCGCATCGGCCCGGAACGGAGACACAGCGGACGATGCGCTACTGGATGATGTTGTCAGTTACTTCACTGGCCTAATGTTCAAATTGGTAAAATAACCATCGGTACCTGGGCCAACCCAAAGTGCTATTGCTCCAGTTGATTTTCCAAATTTAATATCCTGCACGATCAAGCAAGGCTGGCTCGCACCATTCACATACAACCTGGCCTTGTCGTCTTTCACTTCGATTTTCAAGTGCGTCCATTCTGCTTCCACCAGGTCGGTGTAGGATTCATACACACCTGGATTTTCATCACGCAATTTGAACCACGTGTATTTGGGATGCGAAATGTATTGTGTGCTGTTATTTCTTCTGAGTTGATCTTCGGCACGGCCGTTGGTGGGGCGGATGTAAAAGCATTCGTATCGAACCGAATCTTCCATGCGCACCCGAAAAGCCAATCCAATAAAACCCCGTGCCGTTGTGCTGGCGGTGGGCAGGGTTGTGCCGGCAACATCCAATTCAATTACTCCGTTTTCGAAATTTTGGTTCTTTATAATGGCCAGAGTTTCTGCTCCATCCAATGCGATAACCCGCACAGATTTTTTTCCTTTATACGAGACGTCTTCCAGTTTTACATTGACAGGCTCCAACTTTGACGCGGACAGTGGAATAGCCTGCGACCATCCAGAGGTAATTCCTCCGCACACGACAAGGGAGATGAAGAATGACAAAATAATTTTTCTGGAAGATGGATGCATGATGCGATTAGTTAAAAAAATTGAAAGAAGAAAACAACCAGTTTAAACGAAAGACAAACATTCTCCCTTGTTCATCGGTAACGCTCCTTTAATTCCGATACCTCATAAATATCTTGTTCTGTTTCCAGAAATTTATAGGCTTTTGAAGCGGCTGTCAGTTTTTGAATTCCTTCCGTTGTTAGCTGGGTATCCTCTTTATTTAATAGGAGTTCAGAAAAATCAGAACCCTCCTTTAGTTCCTGGTCAGAAAGCTTTGTTAAAATTTCTACTGTTTTCTTGATCAGTATTTCCCTTGTCATACGTTGGACTTTGATTCGAATTTAATCAAAAAAATTATTGACCCACTGTTTTGCCCGTGAAGAATACGGACAAAGGCTTACATTCAAGTGCTCCTATTATGAATTGAATAATGAACATCTCTTTGTGAAAATCATTTATTATAATGAATTAACGGGGTGGTGACGGTGGAGATTAAATCTTAGTAAAACTTTCAAAATAACTTCCCCATATGGCCGTCCCTCTGGGACTTATCATCTTCACTCAACCATATCCTGCTACCATAAGGCCGTCCGCCAATGG
>JAYVAI010000416.1:0-3117 GCA_043751075.1 Cyclobacteriaceae bacterium
TGTTGCTTTGGTTATCGGAAAAATTGAAATCACCCGAAAAGACAAAGACAGAAATGTGGCCTATGGAATTTGGTACATACGCGTGTATCGAAAGAAGAATAAAGATTTATGGCAGATGATTTCGCACCGCACCACCCGCGAGTGGCACCATTAAGTTGACACTCTGTATCTATGGCTCCGAGTAACCGCCACTAATGTAAAACCCCTTCGTTTTCTTAGATGCTTTAACTTGATTTAAAGTCATTTAACCCTTGCTTATGATTCGGCCCCTTTCATTCTTGTTTGTTTTTGTCTGTAGCCTCGCTGTGGCCCAGCGTGTGCCCACGCTTGAAGAGGTAATATCACTGCGCAGTGTTGGGGGTGTCACGCTTTCTGCCGATGGAAACCATATCGCCTATACCGTGCAAACCACCGACTGGAACGATAACCGGTTTGACACCGAAATATGGTTGAGCAAAAACGCGCAGAAACCTTTTCAACTGACCAACACCTCAAAGAACAGCAGCATGAGCCCTGCATTTTCACCCGATGGAAACTGGATAGCATTTTTAACTGATAGAGGAAACAAATACCAGATTCATGTGATGCGGTTGGAAGGAGGCGAAGCCCGTGCTGTAACAAAAGAAGAAGAGGGCATATCCTCCTTCGAATGGCATCCTTCTGGAAGCAAATTTATTTTTCAAAGGCCCGAAAAGGAAGACAAGACAAAGACGGAGCGCGAAAAGCGATATGGTGCTTATGAAACCGATGACAAAGAATTCACGCCCTCACATTTGTGGCAAGTGGATTTTATTCAGGAGATGGTTGATCCATCCGAGCGGCCTTGCTACGAAGCCGTTGATTCGCTCAAAGCAAAATCCGGTTGTATAGAGTTGCCAAAAGCTAAACGCATAACCAAAGGAAAGTTTACGGTCACTTCTTATATAACCTCGCCCGATGGCAGCAAAGTTGCTTTTTCGCACCAGCCCGATCCGTTGATCAACTCGTTTGTTCATTCCGATATTTCCATAGTTGATTTAGCCACGCTTAACGTTGAGCGCGTTGTCTCCAATCGCAGTTCTGATGCACTGGAAGATTGGTCGCCAGGCTCAACAGAAATTTTATTTAGCAGCAACCAAAGCGACACCACATCAAACTTTTATGCCAACTCAAAATTGTTTTCTGTTAACCTTTCAACAAAAGTGGTCACTCAACTTGCTAAAAGCCTTGACGAAGACCTGGGCGGATTTTCGTGGGAGGCTTCGGGCATTTATTCTTCAGTTTGGAACAAAACAAAAAGACATTTGTACAGCGTGGATCCATCATCGGGAAATCATGCCGTGTTGATCAACACCCCTGAGCAGATTTTTGGATTTTCATTTTCAAAAAATGGGGGCCGCGTAGCCTTTGTAGGAAGAAGCGGTGATCAACTTAATGAAGTGTTTGTTAGCGACATCGCTTCCATGCAACCGATAAAGATTACAGATATGACTGGCCAGACATCGGGGTGGAAAATTGCACAAAGTGAGGTGATCAATTGGAAAAGTAAAGATGGGGCAGTGATTGAAGGCGTGTTGCACAAGCCAGCCAACTATGATCCCACAAAAAAATATCCGTTGCTGGTGGTGATACACGGAGGCCCCACGGGCATTGATACGCCTACGCCCGTGCCCGGCTATGTCTATCCCGTACTGCAATGGTTGGATAAAGGCTGTTTGGTGTTGCGCCCGAACTATCGGGGGTCGGCAGGTTATGGCGAAGCATTCCGATCGCTGAATGTAAAAAACCTTGGCGTGGGCGATATGTGGGATGTAATGTCGGGCATAGATTTTCTCGACAAGAAAGGGATTATTGACAAATCAAAAATGGGAAGCATGGGCTGGAGTCAGGGTGGCTACATCTCTGCGTTCCTTACCACCAACACCGATGTGTTCAAGGCCATTTCGGTTGGGGCCGGCATTTCAAACTGGATGACATATTATGTGAACACCGATATTCATCCATTTACGAGACAGTATTTGAAGGCCACTCCCTGGACCGATGAGTTGATTTATAAAAAGACATCGCCCATCACCAACATAAACAAGGCAAAAACGCCAACGCTAATACAACATGGCGAGCTTGACAGGCGTGTGCCCATTGCCAACGCATACGAGCTGCTGCAAGGCCTGCGCGACAACAATGTGCCCAGCGAATTGATCGTGTATAAAGGCTTCGGTCATGGCATCACCAAACCGAAGGAAAGGCTTGCCGCCACCTGGCACAACTGGCAATGGTTTAATAAATATGTGTGGGGAGAAAATGTGGAGTTGCCCGTGGGCAATGAAAAAAAGTAGAATTGAACTTATTGAGATATCAAAAGATAACCGCTCAGGATCAAGCATCCTTCCATTTGATTCCACACCCAATGGCTTTTGTTTTTGTAATGGGCACAGGCTTGCCCGCCAGCAGGGCATCCACAGCATCTTCCACGAAACGCTTTGTAACATCGTTGGCATTGCGGGCATTGTCATCAATGGCACCAATGTAAGCAACCTTTAATTCTTTGGTCAGAATGTAACCATGAGGCGTGTTGGTAGCTCCATACGCTTTGGCAACTTCCTGAGTTTCGTCAAAGAGGTAAGGAAATTTATAATTTTTCTTTTTCGAAACCCTTACCATTTCATCAAACGAA
The DNA here is from genome assembly GCA_043751075.1 of Cyclobacteriaceae bacterium. Lineage (GTDB taxonomy): Bacteria > Bacteroidota > Bacteroidia > Cytophagales > Cyclobacteriaceae > ELB16-189. Next base: position 2,654 of record JAYVAI010000416.1, read on the forward strand.
TCCCCGCTGCCTTCATTGGCATTGATGGTGATTACCGGAAACCCCTTCGAATTATATTTCTCATGCAATGCGCCAATGCGCTCATTATAGGCTTTTGAATAGGGGCACGTGTTGCAATCAAAAATAATGATGTACCCTTTGGCATCTTTATAATCGGTGAGTGACACCATCCGTCCATCTACATTTTTTAATTTTATGTTAGTGGCCGTGTCGCCCACTTCGTATCCTTTCTTCACCGGGGTGGCCGCCATCAAAATGACAAGGCTCACCAGAAGTCCAAATGGTTTTTTCATATTCAAATTTTTTTTAATTGCTTACTTCTACTATCAGCTTTTCAAGGTCGCCTTCATGCAACTCTTTTTGAATGAATTTTCTTTTGCCTGTTTTGGTATTTAAAACAAGCGTGGCGGGCAGAGCACCGCTCCAGGTTTTGTCAATTTTATCAATCCAGTCGTTCGGGTTTT
>JAYVAI010000417.1:0-22832 GCA_043751075.1 Cyclobacteriaceae bacterium
CATGGAAAGCATTCAGTTAAATAGCTTCTATGACACTACGCTGGTTGAAATTAAGTTGAGAAAAGAATTGAACCCTCAAAAAAATGCTGAGGTGTTTTACCGTAAGGCGCGCAACAAGCAAATAGAGATTGCCAAGTTGAAAGAGTCAATTATGCAGAAGGAAGCAGAAATTGAAAAATGGAAAAACTCTCTAAAGGCTTTGGAAAGTATAAGTGATGTGAAGGAACTTCGAAAGGGTATGGGCGCGGTTACGGGCCAAAAGGAAAATCAGGAGAAGTCGTTGCCGTATTTTTATTTTGAGCATAAGGGATTTAAAATATGGGTAGGAAAAAATGCCGAAGCCAACGACCAGCTCACTTTAAAGCATGCACACAAAGACGACCTGTGGCTGCACGCAAAAGATGTTGCTGGCTCGCATGTCATAGTCAAGTATCAGGCAGGCAAACCTTTTCCCAAGGATGTGATTGAGCGCGCTGCCCAATTAGCTGCTTATAATTCAAAACGAAAAAATGAAACCCTTTGCCCGGTAACAGTGACACCAAAAAAATTTGTGCGCAAGCGCAAAGGCGACCCTGCCGGTGCTGTGGTGGTGGAGCGTGAGGATGTTATTTTGGTGGAGCCGAAACCGTGAACCATTATTATATATGAATCATCAGAAACATATATTGGTGGCACCGCTCGATTGGGGGCTTGGCCACGCCACCCGGTGCATCCCCATCATAAATTGTTTGTTGGAGTGTAAGTGTAAAGTCTCTGTGGCAGGAAGTGGGTCTTCGCTGGAATTGTTGAAGCAGGAGTTTCCACACCTTGTTTTTCATGAGCTTCCCGCCCACAAAATCACGTATTCATCAAACCGGTTTTTCCTGATCAACCTTATTCTTCAAACTCCCCGGTTAGTAAATTCTATCCGACAGGAAAGAAAGGAATTACAAAGAATTGTCAGAGCTAATAAGGTCGATGCCATTATTTCCGACAACCGGTATGGTTGCCACGCTAGCGGTGTGTATTCCGTTTTGTTGATTCATCAGTTGAACATAATCTTGCCGCCATCGTTGGCCTGGGGCAAGCAACTAGTTGATTTCATCCACCATCATTGTATTAAAAAATTTGATGCGTGTTGGGTTCCCGATTTCCCTGGTTCCATTTTTTCGGGCAGGCTTTCCGAAAGCAAAAAAATTAATGCACGGTTTGTGGGTTTGCTTTCTCGATTTACCGTGCGAGATGATACAAGAAAAAATGGCCTTATTGTGGGATTGGTTTCCGGCCCAGAGCCGCAACGGGAAATTTTTGAAAAATTATTGATCAGCGAGTTCAAAAAATTGAACAGTCCGTCATTGATTGTTAGAGGGCTGCCAAACCAAGTGCGAGAGGAAGTGAATGAGCAGTCGGTAAGATTGATTTCGCATGCTCCTGCCATTGAATTGGAAAAAATATTAGCCGGGGCTGAAATTGTAATAGCGCGCGGTGGCTATAGCACCATCATGGATTTACATGCCCTCGGCAAGAAACAGGTTATCTTCGTTCCCACTCCGGGGCAAACCGAGCAAGAGTATTTGGCTGATGAAATGAAAAGGAGAGACATTGCTTTCACTCAAGCGCAAGATCAGTTTAATCTAATTGTGGCACTGGAAGAATCAAAAAAATACACCGGTTTTGTTGCCACCGCTTATCCAACTAATTTGCTGAACCAAGCAATAAAGGATTTGCTATTCAAGATTTGACTTAACTCTTACAATCAATCCCGATAGCTATCGCGATAGCTATCGGGACAAACTCAGATTCTAAATTCTAAATCCTGACTTCTAACTAAAATGCAAATGCAAACTCAAACTCAAAACCAAATTCCTCATTCTGACTTCTAAATTCTGACTTCTAAATTCTAACTTCTAAATTCTAACTTCTAACTTCCTAATTTCAAATACAAACTCAAGCGCAAATACAAACTCAAATTCCTCCTAACTCCATTCTGAATTCTTTTCAAAACTTAGATTCAAGTAACAAATGCAAACTCAAACTCAAAACCAAATTCCTCATTCTGACTTCTAAATTCTAACTTCTGACTTCCATCTCCTAACTCCTAACTCCTAACTCCTATCTCCTATCTCCTATCTCCTATCTCCTATCTCCTATCTCCTATCTCCCCATGCCTTACTGGATAGACACCCACGCGCATATTTACTCAACCGAGTTTGACACCGACCGGGCAGAAATGCTGCGGCAATGTGGCGAGGCACACATCAACCGAATATATATGCCCAACATTGATCACACTTCCATTGATGCCATGCTGGAGGTGGAGCACCGACATCCACAGCAATGTTTTTCCATGATGGGCCTGCACCCTTGCTCTGTGAAAAAAGATTTTGAAACCGAGTTATATAAAGTGGAAGAGTGGCTATCAAAAAGAAAATTTGTGGCCGTTGGCGAAATGGGTACCGATTTGCATTGGGACAAAACATTTTGGGGGCAGCAACAGGAGGCATTTAAAATACAAGTGGGCTGGGCAAAAAAATACAGACTGCCTTTGGTAATCCATTGCCGCGAATCCATAGATCAAACTATTGAATTATTGGAGCCGCTTCTGGATGGACGATTGACCGGTATTTTTCATTGCTTTTCTGGCTCGCTGGAGCAGGCAAAAAAAATTATTGTGATGGGATTTTCTATCGGTATCGGTGGTGTGGTCACATTCAAAAATGGAGGGTTGGATAAAATATTGCCTGAGATAGACTTGAAGCATATTGTATTGGAAACCGATAGCCCTTATTTGGCACCTGTTCCGCATCGCGGCAAACGGAACAGCCCGCTTTATATTCCTCACATTGCCACTAAATTAGCGGAAGTAAAAAATATTCCATTGGAGGAAGTGAAAGAGGCCACTAATAAGAATGCATTGACTTTATTTGTGCAAGAGCGATGAGCTATAAGCGGATACATATCGACACACCCGAGAAGCCCCGCTCGCGCATAATGATCATATACACCGGGGGCACTTTTGGAATGACGTACGATGCCACAGGCGTTTTGGTACCTTTTGATTTCTCTTTGATCCTGTCGCAGTTGCCCACGCTGCGCAATTTATTTTTAGACCTCACGGTGATTTCCTTCAGCCAGCCGGTTGACTCCTCTAATATAGAGCCGGAGCATTGGAAGATGATCGCTCAAATAATTTCCGAAAACTATCAGGGTCAGGATGGGTTTGTGGTGTTGCACGGAACTGACACGATGGCCTTCACTGCTTCGGCCATAAGTTTTATGCTCCGTGGCCTGGGCAAGCCAGTGATTTTCACCGGGGCCCAATTGCCAATAAGTGAACCACGCTCGGATGCCCGCGAAAACCTGATCACCTCCTTGGAGATAGCTTCAGCTAAAAATGAAGGCAAAGCAGTGGTGCCGGAAGTTTGCATTTATTTTGATTATGAACTGCTTCGTGGCAACAGGACGAAAAAAGTTGAGAGCATGCATTTCGATGCCTTTGAGTCGGGCAACTATCCATCGCTGGCAAAAGCAGGAGTGAAGATCGACTATAATTATCCGGCCATCCATCATCCTGCACCTTACGAGGGACTTAACATCATTCAAAAATTTGATACCAATATATCCATCCTCAAATTGTTTCCCGGCATCACCCAAAAAGCGGTGCAGTCAATTTTAGATACGCCTGGCCTAAAAGCCCTGGTGCTGGAAACCTTTGGATCGGGCAACGCGCCATCATCTCAATGGTTCATCGAAAGCCTGAAAAAGTCAATCGATAAAGGCCTTCTTATTTTGAATATCTCTCAATGCCCTGGTGGAATGGTTGTGCAAGGCAAATACGAAACCAGTAAAGCGTTGGCCGGCATTGGCGTGATCAGTGGCGAAGACATGACGCTGGAAGCAGCCGTGACTAAGTTGATGGTGCTTTTGGGGGAGCATAATGTATCGGAAGTAAAACAATTAATAAGCAAACCCTTGGCGGGAGAAATAAGCCCCAGTTAAGGAATGAATTAAAAACAGCGGAGAGGGTGGGATTCGAACCCACGTTACCTTGCGGTAAACACACTTTCCAAGCGTGCTCGTTCGGCCACTCTGACACCTCTCCTATAAAAAGCCCACAAAGAAAACCATTAAAATCCCTTTTCCAAAGGAGCGTTAGGCGATAATGTTTTGAAAAATCCATTTCAAACAAATAAAATATCCGTGACTAACGGGTTAATTTGGAATTGTATGGCAGAATGGAACCACTTCAAATAGAATTTTAGTTTTTTTTTCAAAAAGATTGTTTAGAAATGATCAAAAGATTTAATTTTGGCCACTTCAAAGTTATAATAAACCTTAAACCATGAAAAAATTATTAACCATTCTCGCTTTTTTAGGAGTCCTCACATTCAGCTCCTCACAGGCTTACGCACAAGATTCTACTCAAACCGTAACTGAAGTTGCCCCTGCCGAAGCAGATGCAGCCGATGCTGGTGAAGAGGAAAAATCTTTTCATCAAAATATCAAAGAAAAATTCATTGAGGGAGGTGTGATGTATATGTGGCCTATCCTTATCTGTATGATCTTGGGCTTGGCAATTTCCATCGAGCGTATCATTACCCTCAACCTGGCCACCACCAACACTAAAAAGTTGTTGGGCCAAATTGAAGATGCCCTTGCCAAGGGAGGCATAGAAGCAGCCAAAGAAATAACCAGAAATACACGCGGCCCTATTGCATCAATCTTTACGCAAGGTTTGATGAGGTCTTCGGAAGGCATTGACATGGTTGAAAAATCAATTGTATCGTATGGTGGTGTTGAAATGGGAAGATTGGAAAGAGGATTGATCTGGATTTCATTGTTCATTTCACTCGGGCCCATGCTTGGTTTCTTTGGAACAGTAGTCGGGATGGTGCAGGCGTTCGATGCGATTGCCGCAGCCGGTGATATTTCCCCAAACATTGTGGCAACTGGTATGAAGGTGGCCTTGATCACAACCGTAGGTGGTCTTATTGTGGGTATGGTGCTGCAGGTATTCTACAATTACCTGGTTTCAAAAATTGACAGCCTGGTAAACGGAATGGAAGACGCTTCAATTTCATTGGTTGACATTTTGGTGAAGCACAAACTTTCTAAATAATTTGCTATATGGAAATACATGATATTGGTTTGTACATTGGTTATGTGACTCTTATTCTTGGAGTTGTCGTGGCTGTTGTTTTACCGACTATAAGTGCCATTAAAAACCCATCAGGACTTTTGAAGTCCTTAATGGGATTGGGAGGGTTATTGCTCTTGTTCGGAGTTGCCTATGGCATTTCAGGGTCTGAAGTTACTACGGTAGGTGCCTCTTTGGGTGTGGATGCCGGAAGTTCTAAAATGATTGGTGCAGGATTAGGGATGTTTTATATTGTGCTGATCGCGGGAATTTTAGGTATTGTTTTTTCTGAAATCAATAAAGCTTTAAAGTAATGCCAAGAAATACACCAGAAATCCCCAACGCTTCGATGGCAGATATTGCCTTCCTGCTGCTCACTTTCTTTCTGGTAACTACTACCATGCCCAATAATCGTGGGCTAAGTATTGCACTTCCTCCGCCCCCGTTGGAAATTCCCCCTGAAGATGTAAAGATTCAGGAGCGGAACATGTTCAAAATTCAAATAAACTCTTCCGATGCTTTATTGGTGGAGGGCGAGCCGCGCGATGATATTACCAACCTGAAAGAAGAGATAAAAATATTTGTTCTTAACAAAGGGAGAAATCCGGAAAGTTCGGATACCCCCGAAAAAGCAATTGTTTCATTCAAGACGGATCGGGGCACGAGTCACAAAAGGTTTATTGAGCTACTGGATATTATACAAGGAGCTTATTATGACATTTATGCCGAGCAAGCAGGTGTTTCAAACGCTAAATTCCGGGAGGCAGCCTCTGATTTGTCCGTCCGTGAAAACAGGGAAATTTATGAAAAAGGCAGGGAAGGCATACCTCTCAATATATCTATTGCAGACCCTTCTAAAGTAGGTAACTAAAGATTTAACCTTATGGCAAAATTTAAGAAAAAAGCACAAGTGAAGCAGGAGATACCCACATCTTCCATGCCCGATGTGGTGTTCATATTGCTTTTCTTTTTCATGATAACTACCGAAATGCGGGAAACTACCATTGAGGTGAGGCAGCAGATTCCTCGTGCCACACAACTAAGAAAGTTGATGAAGAAAGGATTGGTTGCCAACTTATATATTGGTGAGCCTAATAAGACAGCTCAATATGGAAAGGAGCCCAAGATACAAGCTGACGATGTGTTTATAGATACAAAGGACATTGTGCGGTGGGTGAACGAGAAGAAATCAGAATTAGAAGAATATGAGCGTGAGCAAATTACCATAGCACTCAAAGTTGACAAAGAGGCCAAGCGTGGCCTTATCTCCGATGTGGAAACAGAATTGCGAAAGGCAAATGCCCGAAAGCTTTTGTACAGCACCCTCGAAGACACCAAACTGAATCAAAATTGATTTTTTCAAACCTATAAAGTAGCCTTCCAATAATTTTGGAAGGCTATTTTTTTTTATGATCGCTGCCTTGCTAAAAGCCCCAAAGACAATAAACGCCTGGTGCATGTACGACTGGGCGAACTCGGTCTATAACTTAGTTATCACTACTACTTTTTTTCCGATCTACTTTGCGGCCATAACAAAATCGGCTTATGGTGAAAATACTGTGCCCCTGTTCGGGCGCACATTTAAAAACACAGCCTTATATGATTACGCATTGGCATTTGCCTATTTGATCATTGCGCTTGCGTTGCCAATCCTTTCGGCCATTGCCGATTCGCGCGGCAACAAGAAAAAATTCATGATGTTTTTTTGCTACTTAGGCGGGCTTGCTTGCATTGGGTTGTTTTGGTTTAAGGGCAATGAGCCAAGTGTTTTGTGGGGTGTTGGTTGTTTTGTGCTTGCCGCCATTGGCTATGTGGGAAGTTTGGTTTTCTATAACTCATACCTGCCCGAAATTGCCGAGCCATCAGACAGAGATTGGGTGAGCGCCCGTGGTTATTCAATGGGTTATTTTGGCAGCGTTATTTTGCAACTGATTGGTTTTGCCCTGGTGCTTTACTTCAGTGCCCGTGGCGATAATTCGTCTGGGCCGCTTTATACTTTTTTGTTGGTGGGCATTTGGTGGATAGGCTTTGCGCAGATCACGTTTTATTATTTGCCCGATGGCCCGCCCGCATCGGAAAAAAAGCCGGAGATTTTTAAATCCGGCTTTGCGGAATTGAAAAAAGTGTGGGATCAGGTTAAACCCCTGAAAGTGCTGAAATGGTTTTTGGTGGCATTTCTTTTTTATAGCATGGGCGTGCAGACTGTAATGTTGGCGGCCACACTCTTTGGCAGCCAACTCCTCGGCCTTCCTGACGAAAAACTTATCCTCACCGTGGTGTTGATACAATTGGTGGCCATACCGGGTGCCATGTCCATGTCCTTTCTGTCGGGCAAGTTCGGTAATCTTAATGTACTGATGGGCATCGTGTTCTTTTGGATTTTGATTTGCATTTCAGCTTACTTTATAGGAGGCCTGAAAGAAGCAGGAAGGGATGTTGAATTTTATTTTTATGCCTTGGCCGTCAGCGTGGGATTGGTAATGGGAGGTATTCAGGCATTAAGCCGGAGCACTTACAGCAAACTGATGCCCGAAACCAAAGACACCGCTTCGTTCTTTAGCTTTTATGATGTTACCGAAAAGATTGCCATCGTCATTGGCATATTCACCTTTGGTTTTATTGATGAAACCTTTGGAATGAAAAACTCTGTGTTGATGCTGATCGTTTTCTTTGCTTTCGGCTTCATCGCTCTTGCACGCGCTCGCCAGAAGGAAAAGTCGATAGTCCAGCGTCAATAGTCTGATGCTTATCAACCATCAATATCTCAAATGAAAAGTTGGTCAGGCGACCAACTTCAACGCTGGGGACTCCGCATTAAAATATCACCACCCTCAATACCTCAAGTGCTTCACCGTGATCCCCCGGTTGATCAATTGCTTCAACGACTCGATGCCGATTTTCAGATGCAAGTCAACAAAACTTGTTGTTACCACTTTGTCGCTGGCCTCGGTTTTTATTCCGTCCACCACCATGGGCTGATCGGACACCAATAAGATTGCACCCGTGGGTATCTCATTATAAAATGCTGTGGAGAAGATGGTGGCTGTTTCCATATCAATGGCCATGACCCTGATCTTTCTAAGATATTCTTTAAAGTGCTCGTCCCATTCCCACACTCTGCGGTTGGTGGTGTAAACGGTGCCCGTCCAATAGTCCTGGTTATTGTCGCGTATGGTAGTTGATATTGCTTTCTGCAAAGCAAAGGCAGGCAGGGCTGGTATTTCTGCCGGAAAATAATCGTTGGAAGTTCCTTCTCCGCGTATGGCGGCTATGGGCAGGATAAAATCTCCGATGTCGTTTTTCTTTTTCAAGCCGCCACATTTTCCGAGGAACACGCATGCTTCGGGTTTTATGGCCGAGAGGCAATCCATGATGGTGGCTGCGTTGGGGCTGCCCATGCCGAAATTGATAATGGTGATGCCGCCCGAAGTGGCACTGCGCATGGCTCTGTCAAGTCCTGCAACCTCTACGTTGTGCCATTCGGCAAATTTCTTTACGTAATTATCAAAGTTGGTGAGCAAAATAAATTTTCCAAAGTCTTCCAATTTCACACCCGTGTAGCGCGGCAGCCAGTTCTCAACTATTTCTTGTTTTGTTTTCATCTTCTTTATTTTTCTACTTTCACATCCATGTTCAAACTCAACCTCCCCGATTTCAATCCTACCACACGCAAAGAGGAAGGAAAAGTATGGATTTTTGACATGATCAGAAAGAAGTATATCGTGCTCACTCCCGAAGAATGGGTGCGGCAACATTTTATCCATCACTTGGTCAATCAATTCAACTATCCCAAAACACTTTTCCGCATAGAGGGAAGCCTTACCTACAACAAACTTCAAAAGCGGTCGGATATACTTATCCACAACCGCGAAGGAAAGCCCTGGATGCTGGTGGAATGCAAAGCTCCAAACATAAAACTCACGCAAAAAGCATTTAACCAGGTGGCTGTTTATAACATGACCATCGGTGCAAAGTTTGTGGCTGTCACCAACGGCATGGTGCAATTTTGTTTTGAAGCACCCACGATGGGGGAGGCTCCAAAATTTTTAAATTCTTTTCCAGAGTTTGAGTAGATAAGTAGAAGCAGTGATTAAATTTATTGCCTCTTAATCGTTTTTTTCTATTAAAAGCACGGAGTAGTCTTTCCAAAAATTAGGATCATAATCTTTGGCTATGTGCTTGTCAAGTTTAGCATGTTTGCCAAACTGCTTGTTGCCAGGTATTGTAGTGCCAGGGTTTGATTCTATTTTTGTGATAAGTATTTCACTGGACTGATTGATTTCAAAATCAGCATTCACCTTATGGCCTTTCAATTTTCTGTCAAGGGTAAGTTTAAATAAGTAACCAATCCTGGCATAACTTAGCGTCCAACGAGTGCCATCCGGTCTAAATTTGATGAGTACGTTCTCATCAAGAGCAGTCATACCAATTCCTAACAAATGCATACTGAAAGCTTTATCAATTTTCTTCTTGCTATACTGATAGTTGATTTCAACAAATGCGAGTGAGTTTGCGTCTAACAGTGCAAATCCTTTATACAAACATTTAGTAACGTTATCTTTTTGATCGAAATCGATTCTGATTATTGGCTTACTGTTAAACAGGCCAGTAAAACTTTGTGTGTATTCGTAATCTTCAAAAGAATCGAGAAAGTCAAGACCATTAACTTTATGTAGATCATATTCAAAAGGCGTGTACGCGCCTAACATGCTGGGAAAGGTTTTGATAGAATTTGATACCAACGAATCAACACTTGGGTCATCATTTTTTGTAATGTTCACTTTTCTTGCCTTCACCAATTCCAGCATCACACTTTTCCTTGAATCCTTGCCAGAATATGGTGGTTGGTAAATTTTAAAAATGGCTTCTGTTACGTTATATCCATTTCCCATTTTTATAGGTGTGCCATCACTTATAAAACTATTTGGTTTTACTTTGCTCTTTTCCCTATAGAATCCTTCCAATCCAAACGATGTTGTTGAGTAGTTCAACGGTATTTTTGTGAGTGCTTCCTTAAGCAAATCTGCTGGCGACAATTTCAACCCCTTTACTTCAACTTCATTTAGCTGTTTGATGTATTCATTCAACACTATCTTTCCGTCTTTCAAGTTGAGAAACTCTGATGCTACGATGGAATAATGTTGATAACCAATATACGAGACTGTGATTGTATCTGTCATGCTATTAATTCCAATTAAAAAATTACCATCAGAGTTAGACACATTTCCTGTGCCAGCAGGGGTAATCAAGATATGGGCATAGGGTAGGGGCTCGCCCATTTCATTGGTTATTATTCCGCTTATTGCCAGGATCGGTGATTGACAATTAGCTTTACTGGCTATAAAAGCAAACAGTAATAGATGAAAATATAACCGCATTGTGGTTTGGAGTTTTCGATTGAATCTAATTCTATAAATCATAGGCCAAACTCAATAGGCTCTCTACCGTAACTTATTAGAAATTCCTAGTGTGATTATAAATGGATTTAGTTCAAGTGGCCAGTGGTTGGTCTTGTTTCCATTAACCATTAATTGTATATCTGGGGAACTAGTATTTTGTTTATATTTTTGATGGAAATCAGTCCATACTGTTGTTTTGTAAAACATATTTCAAGTGTAGGAAGCGATAACGTTAATAAAAAATCTTTTTAGTTTGAAATTAAAACGGTATAGTTGTATCTCAAAACCAAACAACCAAACCGTAATATGAGAATTGGTGAAAAACTTAGGAAGATCAGGGAGATGAAAGGATTTAGCCAAGAATTCATAGCATCTCAACTAAATATTAGCCCTCAAGCATTTGGCAAAATTGAGCGTGAAGAGACAAAACTGGATTTTGTTAGGTTAGAGACTATTGCAAGGATAATGGAAGTTGATCCTTTGGACATAATCAATTTTGATGAAAGCCAGATTTATAACAACACATTTAACAATCATGCGTCCAATCAAAAAAATTTTATCATGCACAACAATGAGCATTACAATCCTTTGATTGAAAACGCTATTAAAATTTTGCAAGAAGAAGTACAACAATTAAGGACAAGCAATCATTTGTTGATTCAGCTAATAGAAAAAATTGCTAAATGAGTAGTACTATTCTTATTTACTGCAATATCAAAGGATAGTCATATAACAGAAGTGTCAATTCAACACCTCTTTTACATCCGTGTAAAGAGTATTGAACGCTTCGGCCACCGCGCGATAAACCACTTTGCCATTCACAATGTTCAATCCTTTTTTAAGCTCAATGTTTTCGGAGCACGATTTTTTCCAGCCTGAGTTGGCAAGTTTCAATGCGTAGGGAAGTGTGGCATTGGTGAGCGCCAAGGTAGAAGTATAAGGCACTGCGCCCGGCATGTTGGCCACGCAATAATGAACTATGTCGTCAATAATATACGTTGGGTTTTCGTGCGTAGTGGGTTTGCACGTTTCAATGCAACCGCCCTGATCAACGGCCACATCAACCAGCACCGTTCCGGGCCGCATCGTTTTGAGCATGTCGCGCGTAATTAGTTTTGGGGCTTTGGCACCGGGTATCAACACGCCACCGATTATCAGGTCTTGGGTTTTTACCAATTCGCGCAAGGTATAATCGTTGGACACCATCGTGTGCACATTCTTGGGCATCACATCATCTAAGTAACGCAGGCGGTTGAGGTTCACATCGGTGATGATCACATCGGCACCCATGCCAGCAGCAATTTTTGCAGCGTTGGTGCCCACTACTCCGCCACCCAATATCAACACTTTTGCAGGCAACACACCGGGCACTCCGCCCAGCAAAATGCCCCGGCCCTTCATTGGCTTCTCAAGATATTTGGCGCCTTCTTGTATCGCCATCCTTCCGGCCACTTCACTCATGGGCACTAACAAGGGCAGGCTTCCATCCAAGCGTTCAACCGTTTCATAAGCGAGGCACACGGCACCGGTTTTTATCATGGCGTGCACGAGCGGTTCGTAAGAAGCAAAGTGAAAGTAGGTAAACACCAACTGGTCTTTTTTGATGAGGCCATATTCCTGTTCTATGGGCTCTTTCACTTTGATGATCATGTCGGCTATACCAAAAACATCGGCTGCGGTTGGGAGAATTTTTGCGCCAGCGCCTACGTATTGTTCATCGCTGAAACCGCTGCCTTCGCCCGCCTGTGTTTGAATATAAACCGTGTGACCTTTTCTTACAAATTCCTGAGTGCCCGCGGGCGTAATGGCTACGCGGTTTTCGTTGTTCTTTATTTCTTTGGGTGTGCCGATGATCATAGTAGTAGAATTTTATTTGAGTGAAAAATTAAGTTTACTTTGGCGGAACAAATCTGCGGCCAAGGTGCTTCACGCTTTGAGCAACGCCCCGCAAAGATAGCATTCGGGCACGATTGCGGGAGGTGTTTTTACAAATTTTGAAGTCCCATGAGCAAATCGTTATATGCATTTTATGGTTCCTTGCGAAGAGGGATGAGACTGCACAAGCAATTCAAGAACAATCTCCACTATATGCATAGCGCATGGCTCAAAGGGTATAACCTTTATTCGTTGGGCAATTATCCGTTTGCTGTAAAATCATCCGATGCCACGAACAAAATTTTGGTTGAGGTAACGCAAATTTTAGATACGGAGACGGAAAAAACTATTACTGATATGGAAACCCAAGCAGGGTATTATGCTGAAAAAATTGAAGTTGGCGATCACCTGGTCACCATTTTCCTTTTTGAAGAGCACATTGATAATCTACGGATTGATTCTGGCGACTGGGTTAGTTTCTTTGGACAATAATCGAATTTGCCGCATTTTATAAGGGTATTTTTTTTTGCTTTGAACCCTCGAACCTTTTTCTCTATTTTTACTCACCAACCCAATTATTGAGTGAGCCAAACTAAAACCCTCGTAAGCGGATACTCCACCAAAAAAGTTGCTGCTATACTTGCCGACTACACGTTGGCGTGCGAAAGCAGGGAAGCGAGCATACTTGGCCGCAAAGAAGTTTTTATGGGCAAAGCCAAGTTTGGAATTTTTGGCGATGGCAAAGAGATAGCTCAACTTGCTATGGCAAAAGTTTTTCGCAATGGCGATCACCGTTCCGGATATTATCGCGACCAAACATTTATGCTCGCCATTGGTGAGCTTACACTGCTTCAATACTTTGCCCAACTCTATGCCCACCCCGATGTAGAGGCCGATCCCGCTTCGGCCGGGCGATTGATGAATGGCCATTTTGCCACGCGCATGCTTGACCAAAACGGAGCCTTTAAAAATCTTGCTCAGACAAAAAACAGCAGTTCGGATATTTCGCCAACAGCAGCACAAATGCCACGCCTGTTGGGCCTTGCTTATGCCTCCAAACTTTTCAGAAACAATCCGGGCCTTGCCTCCTACAAGGAGCTGAGCAACAACGGAAACGAAGTGGCCTTTGGCACCATCGGAAATGCTTCCACATCGGAGGGGATGTTTTTCGAAACCATCAACGCAGCGGGGGTGCTGCAGGTGCCCATGTTGGTTTCCGTGTGGGATGATGACTATGGAATTTCGGTGCCCAATGAATATCAAACTACAAAAGGGAGCATATCAAAAATATTGGCTGGCTTTCAGCGAAACGGATCCGAAAAGGGATATGAAATTTTTACCGTTAATGGGTGGGATTATGCCGGCCTTTGCAAAGTATATGAACAGGCTGAAAAAGTTTGTCGCGAAGAGCATGTGCCTGTTATAATTCATGTTATTGAAATGACTCAGCCACAAGGCCACTCCACATCAGGATCGCATGAGCGGTATAAGTCAAAGGAGCGCTTAGCTTGGGAAGCAAACCACGACTGCATAAAGAAATTCAGAGAGTGGATTATCGAGCAAGGGATCGCTTCGCAAGAAGAACTAAGTGACATAGAGAAACAGGCGAAGGCCAAAGCGAAATTAGCCAAAGAGCAGTCGTGGAAATCGTTCAATAGCGGCATACAACGGGATCAGGCATTGCTTGATCAAATATTGGAAGGCGCATCGGCTCACCATCCACAAATTGGCGAAATAAGAAATGAATTAAAAAGAATAATCAATCCGTTAAGGATGGATTCCATGATAGCGGCCAAAAAAGCAAAGCGGATATTGGCTGCAAATTCACATCCGCTAAAAGAGGCAATCAGTGAATGGATAAAACGTATTGAGTATGATAATGAGGACCGGTTTAGCTCTCACCTTTTCAGCCACTCGCAGTGGTCTGCATTAAAAGTAAAATATATTCCAGCTACCTACTCCGAAAATTCTCCCTTGGTGGATGGACGCGAAGTTCTTCGGGCTTGCTTTAACGAGGCACTACAGCGCGATCCGAAGGTGTTGGCGTTTGGTGAGGACGTGGGCCAGATTGGCGATGTGAACCAGGGCTTTGCCGGCTTGCAATCTAAGTTTGGCGAAGCACGCGTGACTGACACGGGCATCAGAGAGTGTACCATTGTTGGTCAGGGAATTGGTGCAGCGCTAAGAGGATTGCGCCCCATTGCTGAAATTCAATATTTGGATTATCTACTTTATGCATTGCAAATTCTGTCCGATGATTTGGCGTGCCTTCAATATCGCACCAAAGGCGGACAAAAAGCTCCTGTGATCATCCGCACACGCGGCCATCGGTTGGAGGGAGTGTGGCATGCGGGCTCGCCTATGGGCATGGTGCTAAATGCCATTCGTGGCATTCATGTGCTGGTGCCACGCGATATGACGCAGGCTGCAGGTTTTTATAATACACTGCTTCAAGCGGATGACCCCGCGTTGATCATAGAATGTTTGAATGGCTATCGGTTGAAAGAGCGGTTGCCAGATAATATTGGCGAGTTTACGTTGCCACTGGGTGTTCCTGAAATTTTGAAAGAAGGAAACGATGTAACGGTAGTGACATACGGTTCTATGTGCCGCATTGTGATGGCAGCAGCCGAAGAGTTGGAGGTGATTGGCATTTCGGTGGAGGTGATAGATGTTCAAACGCTGCTTCCATTCGATATTGATCACGTGATTGCAAACTCCATAAAAAAAACAAACCGTGTTATTTTCATGGATGAAGATGTGCCCGGTGGGGCTACCGCATTTATGATGCAAAAAGTTATTGAAGAGCAGGGCGCCTTTCAACATTTGGATTCACCACCACTTACCCTTACAGCAAAAGAACACCGGCCTGCCTATGGATCGGATGGTGATTATTTTTCCAAACCCAACCAGGAAGATGTCTATGACAAGATTTATACATTGATGAGTGATGCAGACCCGGAAAAATTTCCTCCACTTGGATAAAAACCAACTATCAGTTGACAAAAATTCAATTGACCATAATTTTCGGAATCAATCTCCTACTACTATCTCCTAACTCCTATCTCCTATCTCCTAACTACTTCTAAAATGAAAGGCCCCAACATTGTTCTTCTCACCGATTTCTCCGCATTGTCAAAAGTGGCCATGAATTTTGCCGTAAAGATGGCGGCCAACCTAAACGCAGAGTTTACCATTCTCAACATTGTGCGCATTGATGGATTGCCCAAGGCAAATCTTAATCTCAGGCAAATTGAAAAAAGCATTACCCGCATTTCGGAAGAGGAAGGTGCTAAGCTAATGGCTGAGATAACGGCCTCCATAAAAGGAAATTATACCCTAAAGTACAAGGCCATCCGCTCGCGCACGGTAACCGAAATGGTGCACAAGTATGTGGCCAAGCACCAAACAAATATGGTGGTGATGGGCTTGCAGGGCGCATCGGCATTGAAGAAAGCAAGATTGGGCGGCACTACGGTGTCGGTGATAGACGAGTGCAAAGTGCCCGTGATGGCAATACCTGAATTGGCCAAATATAAAAACATGGAGCACCTTGTGTATGCTTCCGACTTGAAGCACGTGCAGAAAGAGTTGGAGATCATTGTTGAATTCGCAAAGATATTTGGCTCCACGGTGCACATGATACATGTAGCCCCCGTAATAGATAAAAAATTGGAAGCTCAGAAATCAATGGTGGAGGAGATAATTTCAAACACGGCCTACAACAAACTTGACTTCAAGTTGATTGTGGATGACGATATTACGTCCGCCATTGACGGTTACATCAAAAAAACAAAAGCAGATTTGGTCACCACCTTCACGCACAAGCTCAGCCTTGAAGAAAAACTATTTGGCAAAAGCGTAACGCGCAAACTCGCCTATCAGGGTAGCATTCCGTTGCTGGCAGTGAAAAGGAAATGATTAGATGCGACCATCATTCACAAAGGTATCCACTCAGCAAATCCCATTAAAACTCCGCACTGCCCGGAAACCGCGGGAAGGCAATCACATCACGTATGTTGGTCATACCGGTAACAAACAAAATCAAACGTTCGAAACCAAGACCAAAGCCGCTGTGAGGTGCCGAGCCAAACTTGCGCAAGTCCAAATACCACCACAAATCTTTTTCCGGCAAGTTCATTTCCTGTATGCGTTGCAAAAGTTTGTCATAGCGCTCTTCGCGTTGCGACCCGCCAATGATTTCGCCAATGCCGGGAAACAGTACATCCATAGCGGCCACGGTTTTTCCATCCTCATTTTGCCGCATATAAAAAGCCTTGATGCCTTTTGGATAGTTGTAAAGGATCACCGGTTTTTTAAAATGCTTCTCCACTAAATATCGCTCATGCTCCGATTGCAGATCCACGCCCCAGTCATTAATCAGATAGTGAAATTTCTTTTTCTTGTTGGGATTGGAGTTTTTCAAAATATCAATGGCTTCGGTGTAGCTGAGTTTTTGAAATTCATTTTCGGTAACAAACTTGAGCCGGTCCAGCAGACTTAATTCGCTGCGTTGTTCTTGTGGTTTGGTGGCCTCTTCGTCCTGCGCACGTTTGTTTAAAAATTCTAAGTCGTCTTTGCAGTTGTCGAGCGCATACTTCACCACATACTGCAACAGGTTGGTGGCAAGTTGCATGTTGTCATGAATATCATAGAAAGCCATCTCCGGTTCTATCATCCAAAATTCTGCGAGGTGGCGTGTGGTGTTTGAGTTTTCGGCACGGAAGGTTGGGCCGAAGGTATATATCTCACTCAGGGCAAGCGCATACGTTTCCCCCTCCAACTGACCCGACACGGTGAGGTTGGTTTCTTTTCCAAAAAAATCTTCGTTGTGATTGATGTGACCGTGTTCATCGCGTGGCGGCTTGTTGGCATCTAAGGTGGTAACGCGAAACATCGCGCCTGCACCTTCAGCATCCGAGCCAGTAATGATGGGTGTATGTATGTAGAAGAAACCACGATCGTTAAAAAATTTATGGATGGCAAAGGACATGGCGTGACGCACGCGCATAACGGCCCCAAATGTATTGGTGCGCGCGCGCAGGTGTGCAATCTCGCGAAGGTATTCAAGGCTGGGCCTGTTTTTGAGTTGAAGCGGAAAAGCCTCGGCATCGCAATCGCCAAGAATAATCAATTCTATGGCTTTCACTTCCACGGCCTGGCCTTTGCCAAGCGATGCGATCAATTCACCGATGATCGAAATGCAAGCACCCGTGGTGATGCGCTTTAGCAGTGCCCCGTCCAATGAATTTAAGTCCACCACGGCCTGCAGGTTTTGAATGGTGGAGCCATCGTTGATGGATATAAACTGGCTATTGCGAAACGTGCGCACCCATCCTTCCACTTTCACGGCTTGCCCTGTTGGGCTTGTGGCGAGCAATTCTTTTATTTTAATTCTTTTCATACTGTAGCGGGCCTGTATTCAGGTGTGCAAAAAACGTCAATTAGATTTTTTAATCAAAATTGTCGGCAGCGAAACTCTTTTCAGCAACAGAGCGGATTGCACAACTATTGTTTTTTACTACCACTTGATGTGATAAATTTGCCATGTAATGCAAAAGTTAAATCTAAGTCAAGGGCTGCAACAAAAGCTATCGCCACAGCAGATACAGTTTATCAAGCTGCTGCAAGTGCCCACAGCCGAGTTGGAAAACCGGATTGAGGAAGAACTGGAGTTGAACCCGGTGCTGGAAGAGGGGGAGGATTCTGATCAAGGGGATACCAACGAAGAAGAGACTGTGCCCGACAACGATGAACAAAACCCGGAGGGCGATGAGGCAACGGCTGAAGTGGAAGAACCAATTTCTTCCAGCGAAGACATTGACATCAAAGATTACTTGCGTGATGATGACTACAACAGTTACAAAACACAGACGGAAGGAGATGGCGAGGATGAAGACGACCGGGAGATGCCTGTGCCCATGGGCACTTCGCTGCATGAAACCCTCCTAACACAACTTGGCTTTTTGGGTTTGAACGAACGGCAATTGATTATTGGCAAACAACTTATTGGGAGCATTGAGGAAGATGGCTACATACGCAGAGAGTTGGAATCAATTGCCAACGACATGGCTTTTTCTCAGAGCATCGACATAAACCTGGAAGAAGTTGAGGGTATCCTTAAACGCATTCAATCGTTTGACCCAGCGGGAATTGGTGCGCGCAGCCTGCAAGAGTGTTTGTTGTTGCAGTTGGAGCGGATGGATGACGGCCAGGATGTGGATGTGATCGTGGGCAAGCGGATCATCAACGAGTGCTATGAAGAATTCACCAAAAAACATTATTCAAAAATTTTAAAAAAACTTGATCTTGACGATGAAGACTACATCCGCGATGCCATTGAATTGATTGTGCGGCTTAACCCAAAGCCTGGAGGTGAGATAAGTTCGGGCGCGGGCGTAAGAAACCAATACGTAATTCCGGATTTCATTTTGAGCAACAACAACGGCAAACTTGAGCTGGCGTTAAATTCGCGCAATGCCCCCGAACTGCGCATCAGCCGCTCATACACCGAAATGTTCAAGGCTTATGACAAAAGCGATAAGCGTGACAAAAAACTAAAAGAAGCTGTTTCGTTTGTGAAACAAAAGTTGGATGCCGCCAAATGGTTTATTGATGCCATCAAGCAGCGGCAGCATACTCTGTTGCGCACCATGCAGGCAATCATAAATTTTCAATACGATTATTTCTTAGAGGGCGATGAAACCAAACTGCGGCCCATGATATTGAAAGACATCGCCCAAATCATCACCATGGACATTTCCACCGTGAGCCGCGTGGCCAGCAGCAAAACCATACAAACGGATTTTGGTGTGTTGCCTTTGAAGTATTTTTTTTCGGAAGGCATTGCCACCGACAGTGGTGAAGAGGTAAGCAGCCGCGAGGTGAAACAAATCATCAAGGACCTCTTAGAAGCGGAAGATAAAAGCAAACCACTTTCGGATGATAAGCTGGAGGATTTGTTAAATGAAAAAGGGTATAACATAGCCAGGCGCACAGTGGCAAAATACCGCGAGCAATTGAACATACCCGTGGCACGGTTAAGAAAAGAGATGCGTTGAGAACAGGTGCCCAAATAGTTTCGTTTATTTTTCACCCGTTGTTGCTGGCGACCTATTTGGTGGCCATGCTTGGATTTTATTTTCCTGCCATCCTCTCCATTGCGCCCCAGAATTTTAAAATCATACTGGCGTTTGTGTTTTGCTTTACGTTCATTTTGCCCGTGGTCAACTTGGTTATGTTCCGTCAGTTCGGCACGATTTCGTCTTATACCTTACGGGAGCGAACCGATCGGTTGATACCCTTTGTCGCTGTAGCGATTATTTATTTAGTAATGACATTTTTGTTTTTCAATAAACTTCCCTTTAGCAGCAACTTGAACAAATTCATGGTGATTGTTGCAGCTTTGGCAGTGTTCTCCACATTCCTAACATTTTTTTTTAAAGTAAGTGTGCACAGTGTGGCTATGGGTGGCATGATCGGGATACTGTTGCCTTTGAACAAAGCCATTGACAGCCAATTGTTGCTATGGCCAACCGTTATCGCATTGATAATAGCCGGGTTGGTAATGTCGTCCAGATTGTATTTGAATGCCCATACATCCACGGAAGTGTTCGCGGGTTCTGCTTCAGGTTTTGCGATAAGCTTTGCTGCGATGTTGATTTTATTCTAAAAGTAATAACTATGGACTTTAAATATTTGAAGTTTGAGTTGGCCACGGGTGTTGCCACCATTACCTTGAACAGGCCCGAAGTGTATAATGCACTCAACGATAAAATCACATACGAACTTCAGGACGCTTTCAAGGCTGTTTCCAAAGATGATGCTGTGCGTGTTGTTGTGTTGGCTGGTGCGGGCAAGGCATTTTGTGCGGGACAGGATTTGAAAGCAGTGGCCGGTGAGGAAAAAAGATCGTTCATGGATTCGCTTCACAAGCGGTACAATCCAATTATTATGGCCATGCGATCGCTGCCAAAGCCAATCATCTGTCGCTTGAATGGTGTGGCCGCTGGGGCAGGCTGTTCGCTGGCATTGGCCTGCGACATGATCATCGCCTCTGAGGAAGCCACATTGATAGAAGTGTTTATCAACATTGGGCTGGTGCCCGATTCAGGATCTTCTTATTTTTTGCCACGGTTGGTGGGCATGGCCAAGGCATTTGAGTTGTGCAGCATGGGCAGCAAAGTAAAAGCCAGTGAAGCATTGCAATTGGGATTGGTGAATAGGGTGGTGCCTGCCGATCAGCTGGATGCAACCGTGAAAGAGTTGGCCGATCACTTCGCGCAAGCCCCAACAAAATCAATTGGCCTAATAAAACGCATGCTCGAAAAATCGGCCACAGCAAACTTGAATGAAATGCTTGAGTACGAAGCGTACTGCCAGGAGATAGCGGGCACATCGCACGATTACAAAGAAGGAGTGGCGGCTTTTTTAGAAAAAAGAAAAGCGGTGTTTATTGGGAAGTGATTTTTTTTTAGCCATTCTTTCATCATTCTTTGAGCGGCTTCAGAAGTAAAAACCCGCCCTTCGGTTATATCTTTTAACCCGGTGGCCACAGCGGTTTTTTCTGCAACGGTAAGTTTGTAAACAGTATTCATCTCTGATTGAAGGAGAGGATCACTTTCTCTTTAGGAGGGCTGATGAGGTTTTCAAAACCCATTTATAGAAATCCCAAACGTGGCCGTGTTCATGACGGTGCCTGCCGGGCCTTTGTCCTTTTCAAACATTTCGCTCAGGTTGTAAAAAGCAAACCAACTGAACCCGCCAATGCCAACGCGGGCATAAACACCATAGCGCAACGGGTTTAGCCCGTGGTTAAATTTGTTTTTCACTTTCACGGTTTCACCCAAATCTTTATATCGGATTTTTGTGAACGCATCCATCAACACACCTACGCGGCCACCGAGTGCCACATTAAAACTACGGTTTAGGTCTTCGGGGTTTGTGTCAAAGCGAAATTCTATTGGCATCTCAAAATAATTGGCAACCAGACTGGATTTGTTTGCCAATTGTGGATAGGCTCTTATCGGGCTCACCAAATTGTATTGTTCTACTTGAGTAGGGCTGGCTGCACCGTTGGGAAATCGCACCAGTTCAACAGTATCCAAAAGAGTTGCGCCATCAATAAACTTCCATCGCTCAAGACTTAGGCCAATGCCCGGATTAAAACTGAATTTCGTCCTTCCAAAACGGATGGGATATTGATAATAAATATTTACTGTGCGCGATCCCCAAAAGCCCTGTTTGAATTTGGTTGGTGTGTTGAAGCCGCGGTTCACACCTAAATCAATCATGAAGGTGCCGGGCACATTTGGTTTTGGTTTTTTCTGCTCTTTGTTATCCTGCGCCAAAGCAACACCGGTGAGGAGGGTAAATAGGAAAGCAATTGCAATTTTCTTCATTCTTCAAAGTTAACGTTCCATTACTACTTCGTTCATTACTTAAGCGACATTCTGTGCGCCTTAATCCTTAGTCTTGATCAGTTTTTCATCACCTACACTACGTAGTACACAGTAACGGTGCCAGGCCGTTTTTTATTTCGATTTCAAATAAAAAACCTAACCCGTTCTTTCCAAATGAGTTAGGATTTTAATAAAGTGAGCCCGGAGGGATTCAAACCCCCAACCTTCTGATCCGTAGTCAAATGCTCTATTCAGTTAAGCTACGGGCCCAAAAATGTTTGCAAATGTAGCTAAATTATGATTTTAGCCAAAGAATGGTTTTGCAAAACTTAGCAAGATTTCAAAATCGGCAGATTCTACCGAACTCTAAATACAACTGGCATCACCATGCGCACATTCACGGGCTGGCCACGCTGCCTGCCCGGTTCCCAGTGTGTGAGGGCAACCACACGTATCGCTTCTTCATCGCAGCCTGCGCCAATGCCTTTCAAAATTTTAGGGTGAACTACTTTTCCTTTCTTGTCCACCACAAACTCAACATATACTTTTCCATCCACAAATTGTCGCATCGCCTGCCGCGGATATCGAAGGTTTTTAGAAAGCGTTGAGTAAAATTGTTCGTAGCCGCCCACTGGCTTTGGCTGCACTTCGGCCAGTATATGTATTTGCCCATCATCTTCCTTGGGCAAATTGAATGAAGTTGAATCTATGGATGGCAATGGGAAATCATCACCGGTAAAATCAATAGCTGTTTTTGTTTCCACCGTGCTCGCTGGGTCAGAAGTTGGGACCAAAAAAGAAACAACAGGTTGTATTTTCTTTATCAAAAATGGTTCTGGCTTTGGCGGTTCGTGCACGGTAGCCATAACCGAAATATAATTTTCCGATGGATGTCCGGTGGCTTCAGTATCAATCACTTTTTTTTCTGTGGTCCACTCAAAGGCGGTGATCATTAACGATACGCTGATGGCCAGGCCGACCAAAAAAAATTTGAATGATTGCCTGTGAACATCCTTGGCGGGATTTTTTTTCGTTTCCATA
>JAYVAI010000418.1:0-3112 GCA_043751075.1 Cyclobacteriaceae bacterium
GAGCAAGGAATACCGCGACCTTGAAAAGGTGGTGAATAAGTATGACCAATACCAGGCAGCGTTGGATGGCGTGCAGCATGCGAAAGATATTTTGCAAAATGAAAAAGATGCGGAGCTGCGCGAGCTGGCAAAAATGGAGTTGGAAGAATTAGAGCCACGCTGCGAGGCGTTGGAAGCCGACATAAAAGAGTTGCTGATGCCGAAGGACCCCAACGATGACAAGAATTGCATTTTGGAAATACGCGCTGGAACTGGCGGTGACGAGGCCGCAATTTTTGCTGGTGACCTGTGGCGCATGTATCAACGCTTTTGCGACAGGCGGGGTTTGAAAATGTCGGCATTGGATATTACTGAAGGCACCGCGGGTGGCTACAAGGAAGTGATCAGCAGCATTGAAGGCGAAGGGGCCTATGGGATTTTTAAATATGAATCGGGTGTGCACCGGGTGCAGCGTGTGCCAGACACAGAACAACAAGGGCGTGTGCACACATCGGCTGCTTCGGTGGTGGTGTTGCCCGAAGCCGAAGAAGTAGATGTGGAAATAAATCCAGCCGATATTGAGGTGATAACATCGCGATCAGGCGGGGCAGGCGGGCAGAACGTAAACAAAGTGGAAACGAAAGTCCAGATGACCCATAAGCCAACCGGAATTGTTATCACCTGCCAGGTGGAGCGCTCGCAGCACGGCAACCGGGCGCGGGCAATGGTAATGTTGCGCGCTAAGCTGTATGAACGTGAAGTGGAGAAAAAGCAAGCCGAAGTTGGAGCTTCGCGCAAAAGCCAGGTGCGCAGTGGCGATAGGTCGGAAAAAATACGCACATACAATTATCCTCAGAGCCGTGTCACCGATCACCGCATTGGCTACACACAACATAACCTTCCAGCCGTAATGAATGGTGAAGTGGATGAATTTATCAATCAACTTAAAATTGCCGAGACAGCGGAGAAGATGGCGGAGGGGAAGTGATGATGAATGTGATAGTTCAAATTGACAGTTGACAAAAGAGACGAGAGATTGTCAACTGGTTTTATTTTTGTCAACTGCCATTCCTCAAGGTTAAATGCACACCCTTCGCTGTTGTTTTGCTATATTTGTGAGCATGAAAACAACCAGAACAAACAATGTGTTACGCGATAATCTGATCAAAGACATTATGCGCTTTGGCGAAATCAAAACAAAACGTGAAGCGGTTGACAAGGCTCTTGACCTTTATGCCAACTGGCTAAAGAGACAAAAATTGCGATCTCTTAGGGAAAAAGTGAAATGGGAGGGTGATTTAATGAAGATGAGAGAAGGGAAAATCTGATGATCTTTGACAGTTCCATTTGGATTGATTTCTTCAAGGGCAAAAAGACACCATTCACTGATTTGCTTGATGAGTTACTGGCTAAATACGAAAGTGTGAATGTGCATTTGTGTCCGGCCATATTACAAGAAGTGCTGCAAGGTGTAAATTCAAAGGAGGATTATAACCAGATTAAAGAACTTATTTTCACTTGCCAGTTTCTCTACCTTGACCCCTACTTTGTCACTGAAAACTCCGCCCTTTTGTATCGCTCCTTACGATCAAAAGGAGTGACCATTGCAAAACCCAACGACTGCCAAATTGCATTTTATGCTATGCACTTTAAATTGGACTTGGCGCACAACGACACAGACTTTGTTGAAATAGCAAAACATACTTCACTGAAGGTTCATTGAGCAACCCGATGGCACAACGATTTCATTTTGCCAGCTCAACTGAATGTCTATGAGTATCTTATCCTCCAAAGAAAAGGGTGTTATCAGGTACCTTCGTAGAAACAATTTTTTTAGTTTATCCAACTACAACCGTTTTCGCTACTAAGCGTTAGCTGGTTTTTAAATTTTTTTTTGAAAAATCCCATTCGGTTTCACACAACTCACTTGCAATCAAGTTAACTTGTGATCCTGTTTTAGCTGACCACAAATAAAAACTGAATTGGAAGAACAACAACAACAAGGATTATATCATCCTGCCTTTGAGAAAGACTCGTGCGGAGTTGGCTTTCTGGCAAACATAAAAGGAAGCAAGTCACATCAAATTGTGAGCGGTGCACTCACCATGCTCGAGCGCATGGAGCATCGTGGTGCGTGTGGATGCGAACCCAACACGGGCGATGGCGCAGGCATATTGATACAAGTGCCACACGAATTTTTTAGCAGCGAGTGCAGCAAGCTCGGATTTAAGTTGCCCGCCTTTGGTAGTTATGGAGTAGGCCTTGTATTTTTTCCGCGCGATGCCAAAGTGCGCGAAGAATGCCGCACCGTGCTCAACAGGCAAATAAAAAAAATGAAAATGGGATTGTTGGGCTACAGGATATTGCCCACCAACAATGCTGACCTGGGTGAAACTGCTTTGAAAGCGGAGCCCGTGATGGAGCAAGTGTTCATCAAGCGGCCCGACAAGATTTCCAACCCCGATGATTTTGAGCGCAAACTTTTTATCCTTAGAAAATATACCACGCACATCATCACCGAATCGGTGAAGGGTGTTGACAACCAGTTTTACTTTTCTTCGCTCTCTTACAAAACCATCGCCTACAAAGGCATGGTCACCTCGGGTCAGTTGCGCCCTTACTTTGCCGACCTGGAACATGAAGATGTGGTTTCGGCATTGGCCGTTATCCATTCCAGATTTTCTACCAACACATTTCCATCGTGGCGGCTGGCCCAACCGTTCCGCTTCATTGCACACAATGGCGAGATCAACACCGTGCAGGGAAACATCAACTGGCTGAAATCGAAAGAAGCATTTTTTGCTTCACCCCATTTCACACGCGAGGAGTTGGATATGATCCTTCCCATTTGTAATCCAAAACAATCCGACTCTTCCAACTTAGACAACACCATCGAATTGTTGGTGCATGCAGGTCGTTCGCTTCCGCATGTCATGATGATGTTGATACCCGAAGCATGGGATGGCAACGAAAGCATGAGCCAGGAGAAGCACGACTTCTATGAATATCACGCCAACCTGATGGAACCGTGGGATGGGCCCGCATCCATCACCTTCACCGATGGAAAAATTGTGGGTGCCACCTTAGACAGAAATGGACTTCGCCCTTCCCGGTTTGTGGTTACCGATGACGA
>JAYVAI010000419.1:0-8169 GCA_043751075.1 Cyclobacteriaceae bacterium
CCGGTGGCAACGGCCGCGATTGGTGGAAAGATTATATCAAACGGCCCAATGTGTCTTATTCAGAATATCGTTTTCTGCGGGCCAATATGAAGCAAGCACAAACGGTGGCCATCTATGCCATAGCCGGCAACCTAACAGCCAAAGCAAAAAACAGCAGCATCAACCAACTGAACCTGCGCGGTGCCGGCCCCGACTACGACAGGCTTTTTGAATTGAACTTGGAGAATGGCCGCTATTTGACGAGCGATGAAATTGAGGGTGGAAGAAATGTGGTCATACTGGGATTTGAAGTTGCCAAAGCACTGTTCCCAAATGAAGGCACTGCCATTGGCCAACAGGTGAAAATAAAAAGCCTAATGTTTAATGTGGTGGGGGTTTTGAAACGCGAGGGCGAAAGTTTTCTGGGCACACCCAGCAACGACTTTGGTTGCATCATTCCTTACGATGCATTTAGAAAACTATTTCAAACCGGCACAGGCCGATGGAACGAATTGGGTTCATCTGTTGGACTGAAAGGAAATGCCAATGACGTTGGCTTAGTTGAACTTGAAAACGAAGCGCGCGGCCTCTTGCGCGTGAGGCGTGGGTTGAAGCCGATACAGAAAGACAACTTTGCATTGAACCGCCCCGAAGCAATTGCCAATGCAATAGGAACTGTGTTTGATGTGTTGAGCGTAGCGGGCTGGATCATCGGTGGGTTCTCCATGTTGGTAGGCGGCTTTGGCATTGCCAACATCATGTTTGTGTCTGTAAAGGAGCGCACCAGTATTATTGGTTTGCAGAAATCGCTGGGCGCAAAAAACTACTTCATCTTATTTCAGTTTTTGTTCGAATCCGTTTTTCTGAGTTTGATCGGTGGCCTTGCGGGATTGTTTTTGGTGTGGCTGCTCACACTGGCACCTTTCGGAAGTTTGCAAGTGGTGTTATCTGTAAAAAATATTGTGCTGGGCCTTGGGGTGTCGTCCATCATTGGCTTGGTGGCTGGCATTGTGCCCGCAGCGATGGCGGCACGGTTGGATCCGGTGATTGCGATCAGAGCGAATTAAAAGTAGGCAGTAGAATAAAAAAAGTAGGCAGAATGCAGTAGCCAGTACATACCGCCTACTGCCTACTTTTTCCTACTGCCTACTTTTCTATTCCTTCTCCTCTTTCTTAACCTCCGCCCCGCTGCTTATTTTCTCTTTGATTTTCTTTTCCAGATCGTCCATTAGTTCCGGATTGTCTTCAATCAATTGTTTTACGGCATCGCGGCCCTGGCCCAGTTTGTTGCCACTGTAAGAAAACCACGATCCGGATTTTTGGATCACGTTCAGTTCCACACCCAGGTCAACAATCTCACCGGATTTGGAAATGCCGCGTCCATACATGATGTCGAACTCCACAACTTTAAAGGGAGGTGCCACTTTGTTTTTCACCACTTTCACTTTCACCCTGTTTCCGGTTATGTCGTCAGGCGATTCCTTTATCTGCCCTATCCTGCGAATGTCCAAGCGAACAGAGGCATAAAATTTCAAGGCATTTCCTCCGGTGGTTGTCTCGGGGTTTCCAAACACGATCCCGATTTTTTCGCGAAGTTGGTTTATGAATATACAGGCACAGCCCGTCTTGCTTATGGTGCCGGTAAGTTTGCGCAACGCCTGCGACATAAGGCGGGCTTGCAACCCCATTTTGCTTTCGCCCATTTCGCCTTCAAGCTCCGCTTTGGGCACGAGTGCAGCCACCGAGTCTATGACAATTATATCAATAGCACCGGAGCGTATCAGGTGCTCGGCAATTTCCAATGCTTGCTCACCGTTGTCGGGCTGCGAGATCAACAGGTTCTGCGTATCAATCCCCAATTTTTCGGCATAGCTTTTATCGAAGGCATGCTCGGCATCAATAAAGGCAGCCAGGCCACCTTTCTTTTGTGCTTCGGCAATGCAATGCAAGGTGAGCGTGGTTTTACCGGACGACTCGGGCCCGTATATTTCCGTTACCCGTCCGCGAGGAATACCGCCAATGCCAAGTGCAATATCCAAACCCAAAGAACCCGTGGAAATGGCGGGCACATCTAGCACTTTGGTATCGTTCAGCATCATTACCGTGCCCTTTCCATAAGCCTTCTCTAATTTTTCGATGGTCAGTTGAAGGGCTTTTTGTTTTTCTTTTGTGTCGTTCATATAATCGTTCGTTTTATTTTCTGCTTGGTCAAATTACAACATCGCTATTTTTGGCCACAGATTCACAGATTAAAATACAATGTCGTTAGTTAAGGCTTATAGGCGTCTGACACCTCTAAGGTGTCTGACGCCTGAATCTGTGGCAAAGAAATGCAAAACTGACCATAAGAATTAAACATCGGGTGATTTAATTTGCACTTTAATTATGATAAAAAGGATATTTCTGGTTTTGGCAGTCGCGCTGGTAGCTCTTATCCTGTGGAATTGGGAATTGGTGGTGTATGGCTTGCGCCAGGGCTACGGGCAAGTGAAAATTGTGTGGCAGGCAAAACCGGTGGAAGAATTTTTGAATGACCCTCATTTTTCCGATTCGTTAAAGCAAAAACTCGCACTTATTCAGGAGGTGCGTCAATATGCCATCGACACGTTGGGATTAAAAGATACCGAAAACTATAAAACCTTGTTTGACCAGCGTGGCGAGGAGGTGATGTGGGTAGTGCAGGCTTGCGAGCCCTTTGCCTTGAAAGCAAAGTCGTGGCATTTTCCGGTGGTGGGCTCAGTGCCCTACAAAGGGTTTTTCGAAAAAGAAAAAGCGATAGATGCGCGGGCATTGTTGGAAAAGGAGGGCTATGATGTGAGCATCCGCAACCCGGGCGGATGGAGCACGTTGGGGTGGTTCACCGATCCGATATTGAGCGGCATGCTGCACCGGGGCGATGGCGACCTGGCCAGTTTGATCATCCACGAAATGGTGCACTCCACCATTTTTGTAAAAGACAATGTTGACTTCAATGAAAACCTGGCTTCGTTTATTGGCGACACGGCCTCGTATTATTTTATCGCATCAAAATTTGGAAAGGACTCCAAAGAATTTTTGGATTATCTACACGAAGACCAGGATTATCGAAAGTACAGCCGTCATGTTTTAAGAGGAACCAAAATGCTCGACAGTTTATATAAAACCATGCAGCCGGAAGACCCACTCGAAAGGAAAAAAGAAAAAAAGAAAGAAATGATTTCTATGATCATGACTTCATCCGATACGCTTTCACTCTTTAAGCCCCGCAGCAAAAATGCCAACGGCCGGTTGCCCAACAACACTTATTTTATGTCGTTCCATCTTTATCAAAGCAGACAGGATAATTTTAAAAAGGAATTGGACGACAACTTTGGCGGAGATATTAAAACCTATATCGGGCACTTGATAAAAAAATATCCGTTTCTATAACATTACCTCCACATAATCTTTGCATTACCTAATTGTTAACAACGTAACACTGGCTTTTTAATCCCTTTATTCCTCTCTACTTTTAGTACGAAATAAATAAGAAAAAGAATATGGGTAATAAACCAACGCAAAAAGTGCTGGTAGTAGATGACGAAGAGCCCATCTTGGAATTGTTGAAATACAACTTGGAGAAACAGGGTTATGAAGTAAGAACAGCCAGTGATGGCCAGGTGGCGGTTGACATAGCCAAAAAATTTCATCCTGATTTGGTTCTGCTCGACATTATGATGCCCAAAATGGATGGCGTGGAAGCATGCAGAAGATTGAGGGCCATGCCCGAATTGGCAAACACGTTTATTGTGTTTCTCACCGCACGTGCCGAGGAGTATTCGGAAGTGGCAGCCTTTGACGTGGGTGCCGATGACTATATACTGAAGCCGATAAAACCGCGGGCTCTTATCAGCCGTATCAGTGCGCTGTTTCGCAGGGAAACAAAAAAGGGCAGTGCTACAGCTCAAATAAAAATTGGTGATTTAATAATTGACCGTGTGAGCTATACAGTTAAAATAAAAGGCATTGAGGCCAACCTGCCCAAGAAAGAGTTTGAGTTGCTTTTCTTCCTAGCCCAAAGCCCCAACAAAGTTTTTAGCCGCGATGACCTGTTGCAAAATATCTGGGGCACCGATGTGTATGTGTTGGCCCGCACCGTGGACGTGCACATTCGCAAAGTGCGCGAAAAGATAGGAGATGACTATATTACCACTGTAAAAGGAGTGGGGTATAAGTTCAATCTCAATAATGTATAGCGCACGCATAGTATCATTGCTACTGGCATTTTCTATTGCCCTCGTTACTGTTTTGTTTCTTTGGTTCACGGAAAGTGTGGCACCTGGTTCACTCGCGGTGGCAGCCGCCATCAGTTTATCAGTTTCCTTTTTGTTCAGCTTCCTGGTTCTTGAGCTGTTTGTTTTCAAAGAGACAAAAAAATTGTTTGCGCTAATGGAAAAACTTGGCTGGAAGGAACTAGTAAACCCTCCACAAAAGCAGGGCTCAAAAAATCCCCATAAAAATATAATTGAAGCGATTGGTTCTTTTGCCTCGGCCAAACAAAAAGAAATTGATGAACTTAAAAAAGTGGAGGCCTTTCGCAAGGAATTCATTGCCGATGTATCGCACGAGTTGAAGACACCCATTTTTGCGGCCCAAGGGTTTGTGCACACGTTGCTGGATGGTGCCGTGAACGACAAAAATGTGCGCACCAAATTTTTGAAAAAAGCAGCCAAGAGTTTGGATGACTTAGATATGCTGGTGCAAGACCTGCTCACGCTTTCGCAAATTGAAACGGGCGAGATCAAAATGAAGTTTGAGCATATTGACCTCTACAAATTATGCGAAGAGGTAATTGAGCGATTCGAAGAAAGGGCAGCCAAAAAAAATGTACAGTTAAAAATAAAAGGCGGGCAACAACAGATTTTGGTGTTTGCCGATTGGCAGCGCATCACGCAAGTGGTAACTAACTTAGTTTCTAACGCCATCAACTACACACCCGAAGCAGGCAACGTAAACATTATATTCGATAGTAGTAAAAAGAATGTGGTCACTTTTATTTCCGATACCGGTGAGGGCATTCCACCAGAACATATCCACCGGATTTTTGAACGCTTCTACCGCGTGGACAAAAGCCGCAGCCGCGAGAAGGGCGGCACAGGCCTGGGGCTTGCCATAGTGAAACATATTTTGGAAGGCCACAGCAGCAAAGCCGAAGTAGAGAGTGTTTTGGGCAAAGGTTCTGTGTTTAGTTTTAAATTGATGAGGTCACAAGCGGAAGAGGAAGACATATAAAGAAATCTTAGGGATTACTTTTTGAAATGTCATCGCGGGCGGCTGCTCAATCTGAATCATTAAAATAAATTTGGTTGCCGACCCGCGATCCCGTTGAAGTGAAAGAAAAGAGATGTGTCATGTCATCGCGGGCGAGTTGCCCAAGCTTCATTGTCAAAACAAAACTTCAATCTCGACCCGCGATCCCAATGAAATGAAAGAAAAGAGATGTGTTTTAGCTATGCTTTTTTTTTGTCATCCTAGGAACGCCCGATTTCTTTAGTTGTTCATTGGCCTTTGCGAGTTTTTCTGGAAAAAGCACAACATTGTCATACTTGTCCAGCGAATGGTCAATACGAACAGCAGGAACTTTCTTTTCGTTTATTTCAAGCATAGTCTTCATAGCTCAAAATTACTTGTTTTTTCTTTGCACAGCGCAATCCGCGATCCCAAATGATGTTAGTAGCTCTCGCGTGGTATTAATTTTTTCTATTCACACTTGGAACTTTTGAAAGTTTGCACTACTTTCAAATTAAATTTAACCCAATACACTTATGAAAACTAAATCACATTTATGTTTGGGGCGATATTAAAAATTGGCTTTGTTCATGGAGTACCTACGCTACGCAATGTGAAATTAGGTCCGTAGAATTTGATATGACTGGCCCAAAAACCATAGGGTATGAAACTCACAGAAGCTTATGGACAGCCGAAACTAAAAGATATACTGTTCCTAATCAGAGTTCAATTACTGACACTTATAAATATAAAGTGATTGTTCAAATTGGTGACGTTCAATTTAATAATAGGCCCCCTGCATACGCCTTTTCATATATTTATGCGGAAGGAAAAACTCGTGGCGTTGGCGAAAATTGGGCTATAATCTATTGTCCAAACTAAGTTTCAGACTATGAAAAATTTCATTCTTTTCATTTTATCAACCCTCCTGTATTCAAACACCTCGTTTGCACAGGAACAGCCAGAAAAAAAACGTGAAAAAATCAAACTGTACTATACTGGTGGAGCCGGTGTTTCTTATTTTCACTACGATGTGCTCAACCTCAACAAATTGATACACGGGCGAAGCTATAAGTTTATGGCACCCACTTTTAGGATGGGCATGCTTGCCGAAATACCCATTTATAAGAATTTTTCCATAACCACAGGCCTTCGGGTAGGTGTTCGGTTGAAACGAGAGTCCATATATGAAGTATCAAGACAACGTGGATTAATATATCCTTACACATTTGATTACTTGGATGAGGAGGTGAGTGATTTTAACTCTTATTCCTTGGAAATTCCTTTTGGTATTCAATACTCTAAGGGCAAAATTAAGATTGGCGTTGCGGGTATATATCGAGATCAAGGGGTGAATTTTGATCTTGGAGCAGAATTAAACAACAGAGGCGAATTAAACGATATTGGGTTGGTGCCAAGTGTATCATATGCATTCAATAAAAATATAGCAATTGGACTTGAGTACTATTTCGGCAAAATGATGCCGCGTTTCAATTCCGTCCATAATGATAATGGCGAAGACATTTATTATGGATTTAGTACACGTATTGCACAATTTACAATCCAGTATAAAATGAGAAGAAGGTAGAATAAAATGAAGTGAAAAAAAAACAGGCTGCCCCATCAGGCGGCCTTTTTCATACGCAAAAGTTTTACGGATTGTAAAAACATCCGGTGAAAAAAAAGTAAACCCTATGGCTCGCCTTGTTATATTTGAACAATGGTAGCCATTCACCCCCACGCAAAAGTCAGAGCTTTGGAGCGGGGGCATCAGAACAAGAAGTTATCAATGTGGTGGAGGCCGGTGAGGTTTCCCCTGCTAAATATGACAGAACGGGATTCAGAAAATCCATTATTTACAACGATACCTGGGAAGGCAAACACTATTATGTGAAACAGATTGAGTGCTATGCCGTTCAGGAAAATGATGGTTGGTTGGTGATTAGTTTACTCGTTAAATATTTTTAGTATGCAAGTTGAATATGACATAAAATACAACATCGGTTATATCCGATTTAAGGAGAAGCATGAACAGGTGACTTCTTTAAAGATAAGCGAAGACCTTGTTATTGATTTGGGAGCTGATGGTTCAATTTATGGCATAGAACTTCTAAACCTAAAGGAGCAACTCTTTGCCAACCAAGCAACTGAACTTGTGCTCTACAATGAAAACACGGGCAATAAGAAAGGAGTAAAACTGCCTTCGTAAATTATCAAAATAACCCGAAGTCTTTCTTTGCGACTGGCGCATTGACACAACACTGCAAGGTTGCCCAATCAAGGAGCCTCTTCTTTTCCACGCCAAATTTATTATCCCTAATCTTGCACTCTGTTTGGGCAAACGCCCACATCAATTTCACATGGCAAAAGCAAAATTAAACTTTGATGACCTCATCCTTTTTCAGGATAACGATTATGTGCTCATCAACAAGCCCCCATTTATTGCCACGCTGGAAGACAGGAGCACACCCGAAAACCTGCTGGCGTTGGCCCGCGAGAAAATAGCCGATGCACAAATGTGCCATCGGCTCGACAAAGATACATCGGGGGTGCTGGCCATTGCACAAAACCCGGAGGCATACAGGCACCTGAGCATGCAATTCGAAAACCGCGAAGTAATAAAAGTATATCACGCTGTGGTGGATGGCATCCATAGTTTTAATGACACGCTGGTTGACATTCCCATCGAAAAGCAAAATGATGGTTCGGTACGGCTATCGAAAAGCGGAAAATCGGCCCAGACTTATTTTTCCACCCTCAAGACATATAAAAACCATTCGCTCATAGAATGCAGGCCCGTAACCGGCCGCATGCACCAGATACGCATACACTTAGCCTCCGTAAAAGCGTACATCACAGGAGATGAAGACTATGGAGGGAAACTTTTTTTTGTTTCGTCTGTGAAAAGAAAATTCAATTTGAAGAAAATGACGGAGGAACTGC
>JAYVAI010000420.1:0-3108 GCA_043751075.1 Cyclobacteriaceae bacterium
ACCACGGTAGGATACAAATTGAGCGCTTCCTGCAAGGTGGCCAGCGCATCGTCATATTTTCCCATCAGGTATAAACTAATGGTCTTGTAGTTAAAGTAGGCGACCGTTAACGGATCAATTGCTTTGGCCTTGTTCACAAATTGAAATGCTTCTTCAAAGCGGCCAGTCATGTTCAGCAAATAACTGTAGGTATAAAAAACCATAGCATTGTTTGGGCCCAACTCGGCAGCCTTTAAAAGCAATTTTTCGGACGCGGCAAAATCTTTGGAAATGAAAAAATCCACAAAGGCTTTGGTGAGATAGTCGTTGGCGGAAGGGGCCTTGTTCCAAACTTCGTTCAAATATAGTTCGATATTCCTCAGTGCCTCGTCAGGAGAAAGATCACCATTCCACGACATGCGTGCCGAGTATGAACTGGCGAGGTAAGAATATGCCTGTTTAAAGTCAGGGTCTTTGGCAATGGCTTGTTTAAAATATTCCGTGGCGGTGCGGTATCCGTCCACACTCCATTGGTTAAATGCGTGCCGGCCTTTCAGGAAAAGATCGTACGCCTCTAAATTTTTGGTGGGTATCTCGTTTAGCTTTACACTTTCCTGTGGATTGAGTGACGACTTCAGTTCCTTGGCCACTACTTCGGCCACATTGTTTTGGATGGAGAAAATGTCGTCCATGCTCTCAATAAAAACTTTCGACCACACGTGTTCGTCCTTCAAGGCATCGATAAGCTGCACGGTGATGCGCACTTTGTTGCCATGCGCTTGCGCACTGCCTTCCAATATATATTTCACGCCCAACTCCACCGCTATCTGTGGCGCGGTCTTATCCGTTTTTTTGTAGCGCATTATCGAGGTGCGCGAAATAACCCTCAATTGAGGAAGTGCAGACA
The DNA here is from genome assembly GCA_043751075.1 of Cyclobacteriaceae bacterium. GTDB lineage: Bacteria > Bacteroidota > Bacteroidia > Cytophagales > Cyclobacteriaceae > ELB16-189. The sequence goes on from JAYVAI010000420.1 coordinate 887, forward strand.
ATTGGATCAAAATATTTTCGGTGATGCCATCGGCAAAATATTCCTGTGCTGGGTCGTGCGAAAGATTTACAAAGGGAAGTACGGCAAGCGATTTTTCCAGCCGCTCTTGTTCGGTCTTGGCTTTGCTTTCATCAGGCCGCAGCGATTGCTCAATTATTTCATCCGGTAAACCATCGGATTGTCCCTCTGCATTCCTTCCGGGAAACTTAATGGCATTGATTATTTCCTTTATGGCATTGGCTACTTTGTTCACCTGGTCGCGATAGAACAAACCATTGGCATTGTCCTGCCTCTTATCATCGGGGCGAAGGGCACGGTTCACACCGGGCGACCGGAAAATAAAATCAATAGAACGAAGTTTTGATTTGAGTTCGGATTCGATCAGGCTACGGTCTTCACCATCGAGGTGGTGGATAATAACAGGCAATATCCGGCTTGCCACATTTCCGTTTCGCAGCTTTATGTCGCGGCCAATGGCATCGGCAAGCGCAGCCTTGTTGAAAGCGCAAAACTCATTTTGCCATGCAAAGGATTTAGTGTCGCAATAAATCTGAGAAAGGATAGGTATAAAAATGAGTGACTTCAATTTCCCTTCCAAACTTTTGTCCACATGGTGGGTTTCCAGCAAGCCGTCAATAGGGTTTGAATCGAAGTAGATGGATATATCCTCTTTGAAAGTGCTCTGGAGTTCCTCGCCCAGGGCGGCCACAAAATCAGTCACCCAACCACTGCCGCTTTGGTTTCCATGGCTATGGGCGAAGGAGCTTGCGTTGCTCCTATTATCTTTGTGTCGATACGAAATAAAAATATCATATTCATATCCGGTAACAACTGATGGCATATTGCCAAAGATAGTAACTTGTTATACTTCTGGCAATGCCGGGTGCCATCAATTTTAGTTGCCTATTCTTATTAAAAAATATTACATTTATCCTTTATGAAAATACAACCCCTATTTAACGAGTACTTTCTCCTGCGGCTCTTGATCAATACCGTATCCATGGTGATCCTCATCCGCTTTATCTATTATCATATTTATAGGAAGCGGGATTTTTTCTTCACGTTCTTCCTCATCAATTTCGTAGTGTTCCTGCTGGCGTTCATGTTGGAAAAAACCAGTGCGTTCAGTTCCATCGGCACCGCCTTTGGTTTGCTTGCTGCGTTCTCCCTGCTGCGGTTCCGAACGGAAACCATCTCCGCCAAGGATATGACCTATCTGTTCATCATCATGACGTGCGGGTTGATCAATTCGGTCATGGGCGGCTCGTACTGGGAAATAATGGGGCTGAACGCGCTGATCATTGGTGCTGTGTTTATCGTGGACGGAAATATGCTCATGCGCAACCAAAAGACAAAAACCCTGGAGTATGATGGACTCGAAAACATTCAACCCGAAAAGCATGCGATATTGATCAAAGACCTTAGCCAGCGCACGGGCCTGAATATTCAACGAATCTCCATAGAGCACATTGATCTTGTAAAAAGTAAAGTGGAGATAAGGATTTATTATAACTGATGGGCGTGGTTGGTTCTTCAAAGGTCTTTTCAGTAGCTTTTGCAAATGAGCATCCAGTTATATAAACAGTGCGCCAGCGCCCTTCTTGTAGCTCCAGCAAAGCTACCTCATCCGCTCTTGCTTGCTCAACCAGACAACAACCATCACCACAATAAATTGAATTTTATGCCCAGAACTATTCGTACAACTTTACTGACAGTAATTTTCATTGCACTGCTATGGAGTTATCAAGTTAGCGCGCAACAGATCATCGTGCCTCCCTATATTCAGCAGGGCAATGCCCCTTACTTAACCAAAGAGCAGAAAATAGTTATTTGGCAAACGGATAGCGTTGCCGGCAACTATAAAGTAGAATTTGCCGTGGGCACGCTTGGAGGAAAAGCATCGGTTGCCAAAACTTCATGGGTAAAATTGAATTTGAACAACAAAACCACTTTTCTCTATCGGGCTAGCCTTACGGGATTAAAATTCGATTCTCAATATTCTTATCGCGTGTCATTAAATGAAAAGCCAATAGCGGAAGGCTCCTTTGAAACGCGCACCAAAAAAAAACAGACCCGGTTTGCGGTGTTTGGTGATTGTGGAGTTGGTTCTGCGCAACAAGCTGAAATTGCCTACCAAGTATTCCAACAGAAACCACAATTTGTTTTGGTTACTGGTGACAATGTTTACAGCAGTGGTCTTGAAAGTGAATACATAAAAAATT
>JAYVAI010000421.1:0-3105 GCA_043751075.1 Cyclobacteriaceae bacterium
CAAAGTAAGAACCGGTCACCCAACTTCAAAGGAAAAACCCATCAATCACCATCGGTTTCCTTGTTTTTTTTGAACCTCTAAAAAATCGCGGAACTCAGGTGCACCAGATTAATGGAGTGCTAAGAGCAAACTAAATTTTAATATTTGATAAGCGAAAGACCGTCCGATTTGGGCGGTCTTTTTTTTTCAGCCATGAAAGCGTACCTTCATTCATGGCCCGAAAATGTAGTTGGCTGTTTTTGCTCTTTGCTTTTCTTTTTTTTCCTTTGGGTTGTGGCCAATCTGATAGCGAAGACTCTTTTGCCAAAGAGCCCCTGCTGCAACTCGACCTCGATGCCATTCGCCAGCGGGGCTATCTTACCGCTCTGGTTGACAATACGTCCATCAGCTATTTCATTTACAAAGGCCGAACGATGGGCTTTGAGTATGAGTTGCTCAAGCGGCTTGCCGATCAGTTGAAGGTGAGCCTTAAAATAAAATTGGTCACTGGCATAGGGCAGTCCATCGATCTGCTCAACAAAGGCGAAGGCGATGTTCTTGCTTTCCCGCTCACCATAAGTGAAGAGCGCAAGCAATACCTTTCGTTTACCAACCCTCATTTCAATACCCATCAGGTGTTGGTTCAAAAGAAGCCGGCCAACTGGCAGGTGCAACCACAACTTGCTGAAGAAAATCTGGTGCGCGATTCTTCCCAATTGGCAGGCATGCAAGTGCATGTGATGAAAGGTTCTTCCTTTCAACAGCGCATGATGGAAATATCAAAAAGCATGAGTGGAACAATTGATGTGGTGGAAGACAGCGATTCGGCAGATACGGAATCGCTTATACGCAAAGTGGCAACGGGCGAAATAGAATATACGGTAACTGACCAGACCATTGCTATGGTCAATGCTTCGTACTTTCCCAACTTGGACATCAACACGGTTTTGAGCGAGCCACAACAGATTGCCTGAGGCGTGCGCAAAAACTCACCGCAGTTGCTGGAGGCAGTCAACGGATGGTTGAAGAGCGCAAAACGAAAAGGTACTTTTAAAATTATTTATGAAAAATATTTTAACAGTCCGCGCGCTTTGCAGGCACGCAGCACTAGCGATTACTCATCTCTGGCCGGCAATAAACTTTCTCCCTTTGATGAGCAATTGAAAAATGGTGCCACCGCGATTGGTTGGGACTGGCGGTTGATCGCTTCGATGGTATATCAGGAATCCAATTTTAATCCTAAAGTGGAATCGTGGGCCGGTGCCATCGGGCTGATGCAGATCATGCCCGAGACGGGCAATTTCTTTGGCGTGAAGAACCTGTGGGACCCCACTCAAAATATCAAGGTGGGAATAAAGTTTATAAAATTCTTGGACAACCAATGGGCCAAAACAGTGATCGATCCGCACGAGCGTATGAAGTTTGTGTTGGCATCCTACAACGTGGGGCTCTCGCATGTGAGGGATGCGCAAAAGCTTACGCGCAAATATGGAAGGGATCCAACCAAATGGGAAGACAATGTGGAATACTTCTTATTGAAAAAATCCAATCCAAAATATTTTCGCGACCCGGTGGTGGTGGTGGGCTATTGCCGGTGTGTGGGGCCTGTTACCTATGTGAAAGAAGTTTTGCAACGATACGATGAGTACAAGCTCCGGATTGAATCTTGATTTTAGTATCTATGGCAAGAAATGATTTTCCAACTTCATCATTCCAACTTCGTTATTCATCATTCGATATTCAAATTTGAATGTAGAATGTAGAATTCTGAATGTTGAATTTTGAAGTAGAGTCAGTTTCACCTTTATGGTTTCTGGCTTGTCCAGGTTAGGAATTGACAGTTAATAAAGTCACGTTGGCAAATCTGCTGCAAAAGTTTAAGGCCATCACAATTGTCAATTGCTCTTTGTCAATTGTCAACTATTTTATCGCTTGTCCACCACCAATCTGCTTTCCCTGGGATGAACACATTTTCGAATATGTTTTGATGATTAAATTAAAGTTTAGTAAGTCAGCAAAAAATGATCTAAGTTCACTGAGTAATAGTATCCATCATGCCCCTCTTCATGGATTTCCACAAGTTTAGTGAAATTGAAAACATTGCCGTGGATGATGTGATCAAGGCACACGTGGCCGATTTGTCGGTCCAGGAGCAATATGGAGTTAAGTATCATCAGTTCTGGATTAACCAAAAAGCAGGAATGGTCTTTTGCCTGACTGAAGGCCCCGATGCCAAGACCTGTGAATTGGTTCATCAAATCGCCCACGGCAATATTGCCTGTGCTATCACGGAAGTGGAACCGGGTGACTTCAAATTAATGATGGGAGAAAAGCACCGGGTAGAGCACGGCCTGGTAAAAACGGAAGATGGCCGCATTGACATGGGTTATCGGAATATTTTGGTGGTATCAGTGCGCGCAATTACGGAAGCGGGAAGTTCCAAAGAGCTACAATTATTACAAATTCCACATTGGGCAAAAGTGATTGTGGCTGAAAAGATTAAAGAATTCAATGGTCGGGAACTAAGATGGGATGCGGATGGAAGCCTTATTGGCGTATTCAATGAAGCCACCGATGCGGTTAGCTGTTCCCAACAAATCCAAAGAAAATTATTAGAAGCCGCTGGCGAGCCCAAAGTAATTTTCAAGATTGGCATCAGTGCCGATCAACCCGTTACAAAAGACGGTGAATTCTTTAGGCATGCTGTGAAGCTGGCCCATTGGTTATGCCTTGCTGCCGATGACAATCAAATCATAGCTTCCTCACTGGTCAAAAAACTTTGTCAGGAACCGACTCAGACTACGTCATTATTTAAATACCTGGAGGCGCCCGAAGAAGATTTTGTTTCGAATTTATTGACGGTTGCCGACCACAATCTGGGCAATAATGATTTTACGATTGACGACATGTGCAAAGACATAGGCATTAGCAGGCCGCAGCTTTACCGTAAAATTACTTCACTCACCGGCCGGGCACCCAATGATTTTCTTCGGGACATACGAATGGAAAGGGCTCTTACTTTATTGAAACAAAAGACTGGAAACATATCTCAGGTAGCGCTGGAAGTCGGGTACAATAACCCCTCCTACTTTTCAAAATGTTTTCATGAGAAATTTGGGTGCACGC
>JAYVAI010000422.1:0-3102 GCA_043751075.1 Cyclobacteriaceae bacterium
AACAAATAATTGATGCTGATGCCATGCAGATCGATAATCGTGTGTAGATGCGTTGATTTTAGAGAGTGCTTCATGTGCCTGCATGATTTGCTCAAGTGCTTTAATTTTTAGAGCTCCTGCCAGCCCGTCATTCGCAAATTTTAATGCTGTGGCAGTGTTGCCTTGCTTATTTTCGAGCGTTGCCAGTTGTATCAGTGTAAAAGATAATTCTTTCTTATTACCATATTCTGAATGTAATTCTTTTGCTTTCAAAAATAGATTCTTTGCTTGTTGATCCTGTCCAAGTTTTTCATACGCCATGGCCGCATTGCTCCAGGTGGTGGGTAAGAACTGTTTTATGTTTTGTTTCTCAAATTCATCACTTGCTAACATGGAATAATAGAGGGCACTGTCGTAATTGGGGATGAAAAGATAAACAGATCCAAGATTGGCGTAGCATGATGCCTGACCGAAGCGGTTGTCTAAGCGTTGGTAGATAGCTACTGCTTGCCGATAGTTGTGTGCTGCATTTTCATATTCTTTTTGTGCCTTAAGTACAATCCCAATATTTGTTAACACCATGGCCACTTTGCTTTCGTCTTTGAGGGTCTCATAAATCTTGCGCGCATCAAAATAAAAGGCAAGTGCTTTTTCATAGTCGCCCATCTCATCGTTGATGATTCCCAGGTTATTGAGCGTATTGGCCGTCTTCGGTTGGTCTCCTATTTTTTTTCCGAGTGTTAGTGCTTGTTGTTCATAAGCGAGGGCCTCGTTGTAGTTACCTTGTGCTTCGTGTGTTACGCCAATATAGTGCAGGGCTTCTGTCTCTAAATCCTCTGCGCCTTCTTGTTTTGCCATTTCCAATGCACGAAGTCCAAATTTTCTTGCGGTGTCGGCATTTACGAAGCGATATTCCCAACATAATTCCAATAAGGTTTTTATTTTATTTTTTCCGTTAGTCTGGCCCAAGGCAACGCGAAGGCTGTCAATGTTTTTATTTTGACTGAATCCGGCAGGAGTAAAAACAAAGAATGTGAAAAGAAGCACAAGATATTTCATTCGTTCAGTTTAGAATTTCTAATTCAATCAAAGGTCAAAATATTTCGTTCCTACGGAACTTGGTTCAATGACTGTTCTCCTACTCCTCTACCACCAATATTTAGCCTCTACGAGGCTTTAAGTCCCAGCGGGACGAAATATTGGTAGTGAAGAGATTTCCAAGTCTACCAATAAGCCCTGGGGCGCAATATATAAACGCGGGAATTTGTTATGCCAGGCTAAGTCAGCCCATATACCTACCTCTCGGTATGTGCAAATTACCAAAATCCACGGATTGTAAAGGAGTCCGCTGAGGTGTTCTTTTGAGGTAACAAACCTATAAGAAAATGAAATACCTTGTTTACTCGCTGATTTTTGTGGCTGTGGCTGCAAATGGCCAAACAGTTGATATTGAAAAGACCTTCGATGTGTCCAAAGAAGCCATGAAAGGCTTCATCCACTCGGTGGATCAAGATGATGCCAAGCAAGAACTAACCTTTACGTATCGCGTTCGCGCTAAACGAAACCAGGCCAAGTTTATCAACTATACCTTCAACTACAATTTTGAAATGATAAACCAATCAGAAGAAATCGTGGATTTTGAAAAAGAAATCCCGGTCAGATATAGGCCAAAGCGATTCAAGGGAGAGCACTACGAAGTGGAGGGTCTGGCAGTAGAGCCCAATATGATGGGAGCGTTGGTGCTAAAACGGAAGGTCACCTCGTTTGACTACAATTGGTTTACCGGCTATAGAGTAACTACATCGGTAGAAGGCAAGCTGAAAGCCAAGACGGATGACGGCAAGAAACTATTCTACCATAAACACGTGGAAGATGCCAACAGTGGCACAGCCTTAATTCTTGCCGGTGAAAAGGGAACCCCAAAGGGCGGCCCTTATAATCACATGATGAATTTTCATTTTCTGAAATATGATATTAACCTGACTAAGCTGGCGGATGTAGCCGTTAATTTCGAAACGCCACAGGCAATAGTAGCGAGCTATGAATATCCTCTTGAAGATGATGCAGACAAGACAGACATGATTGTAGTCTTCGCTACGTTTAAAGAAAAAAAATATTTCGGCCCTAATATTTGGGGTAAGAATGCAACAGAATATACGTATGTGCGTGTTTCGTACGAAGGAAAACTCATTGACAAGGTTACCTTCAACTCACCAAACAGCATTTGGCGCATCGATGATTTCGCCATTGTCAAAGATGGTGCTGTTTATATCTACGGTCCTTCCAATGATGAAGCAGATGACTATTTCCACAGTCGCCTCGACATTAATGGGGATAAGGAAAAGTGGCCACGTTTTCAGTTAGCCAAGGTGAGCAGTGGAAAGATGCAGTTCGTATCAAGCACTCCCATGGATGAATTCAAAGAAAAACTAAAAGCCCAGCCCGATGGCAAGAAGGGTGATTCTTATAATGGAAGAAGAATTACGTTTACCGATGTTATCACCAGTCCCAGTAATGAGATAATCCTCTCCGGGCAAAATTATGGAATGAACCGCAATGCAAAAGGACAGATTATAGGCCGTGAATATGAAGACCTGGTCATGTTTCATTTTGATGCCCAAGGGAAACTGGCCTCTCAGTACACCATGAACAAAAAACAGAAAGGTACTTCTCCAGACAATCAATTCTTTGAATTCTCTTCTGATGGCAAAACTATGTACTGGAGTTACTTCGATAATGTGAACAGTAAACAAGTTAAAGAACTGGACTTGATAATTGATAAGCCCCTTGGTGTTCCAAAAATGGCCAAGATAAATCTTGCCAACGGCACGTTCGATAAGTACACCGAGTATGGAAAAGGCGAGAATTTTGTTCACTACAGTCTTTTCAAAGGCAGCGGTATTATCAACTATATGAAGCCTAACGCGAATCAGGTAAACTACTTAGGCGAGAATAAGAAAGGCAGTGCGTTGTGGTTTGTGCGGGTAAACCTGGATAAGTAGAAGGAAATTTCTTAAAAATTAATACGCTACATCATACATCCATTTATGAAATATCTATCCCTACTTATACTTTACGTTGCCGCAACCGAACTATCTGCCCAAACCTTTTCCGATCTCAACG
>JAYVAI010000423.1:0-8141 GCA_043751075.1 Cyclobacteriaceae bacterium
CAGCTAAAAAAATGGGACTCGGAACTGCACACAGTGGTGGGTGCTGCCGGTGAGTTGTTCTCCATCCGAACTTCCCTCTACGAAGAGGTTCCAAAGGATGTGCTCATCGAAGACTTCCGCTTGTCCATGAACATCGCAAAAAAAGGCTACCGTGTTATTTATGAGCCCGAAGCCTATGCGATAGAGTCGGGCTCGGCTTCGATGGAAGAAGAGCACAAACGCAAGGTGAGGATTTCGGCAGGAGGCCTTATTGAAGTATGGCACTTCATGGGCTTGTTGAATTTCTTTAAGTATGGCCTGTTGAGTTTTCAATATGTATCGCATCGCATGTTGCGGTGGACACTGGCTCCATTGAGCTTATTGATTTTATTGCTCACCAATAGTATTCTGGCTTTATCAGGCAATCGGTTTTTTACAATCGCATTGGCTGCCCAAATTGCTTTCTACATTATTGCGATGTTGGGCTACCTGATGCGAAACAACAAGATCAAATTAAAAATACTCTTCGTTCCGTATTATTTTTTGTTCATGAATGTTTCTGTCTTTCAGGGATTGGTGCGGCTTATCAAAGGCAAACAATCCGCTATTTGGGACAAAGCAAAAAGGGCCGAGGTTGTTTCATAGCCTAAGCCTTAGTTCCTCTTTGTATTTTACCGGCACTTTCACCGTTATTCCGTGCAACGCAACCCTGACATAGCCGAGATATTCGATTTCATATTTTTTTCCACCAAGCAAATTTATGATCGTATCCATTAGCCCAAGTTCCTTTAGCGAAAGTTGCGCGGAAAACGGAACCGAAAAATCTGCATGTGCCGGAATGGTGAGCGTAAATTGTTCGTTCACCTGGGCCGATAGTTTTCCGTTTACCATCACATCCACGTGGATTTCTTTCAACTTCATTTTTGTTTTGTTCGGATTGTTGAACAAAGCCTCTGCCTTCAGCACCGGATCGCCCTTTTCGCCAGGTTCAACATGTATATTTTTTACTCCTAAAAAAACAATGTCCTTTGCAGGCATGCACGATCCGATCACCAACAGCAGGCTCGCCAACAAAATAAAACCAGACTTCTTCAAATGCATTATCATATCGCCAAAGTTAATCCCTCAAGGTAAATTTGCACCATGAACAGTTCGCTTATCGACAAACTTACTTTGTTGGCCGATGGTTTAGCGCAAGACGGGTTCGCTATCATCAATGATTTTTTGACCGTTGCTGAAGTGCAATCAATCCTCGGCCAAGACGATTTCAAGAACGGGATGTTACAGTTTAAAAAAGCGGGTGTAGGAAAATCGCAAGAGAAGCAAATCAATGAAGCCATACGCGGAGATTATATTCAATGGATAGACAAGACAACGGCCCAACCTCCCATTCAAACGTATCTCAGCAAGCTCAGCGAATTGATTTCTTTTGTAAACCAAAATCTGTTTTTAAGTCTGAAAGATTACGAAGTGCACATGACCATCTATCCGGCAGGCAGTTATTACAAGCGGCACCTCGACCAATTCAAAAAAGATGACCACCGCAAACTTTCTGTGATCTGCTACCTCAATGAAAATTGGAAGGAAGAAGAAGGCGGGCAACTGAGGATTTATCAACAGGAAAAACATTTTGACATCCTTCCATTGGCAGGGCGGCTTGTTTGCTTTCGCAGCGATCAATTGGAGCATGAAGTGCTGCCTGCAACAAGAGCCAGGCTTAGTCTCACGGGTTGGATATTAGATCAACATACAGACTTGCGCCATCTATAAATCTACATCACCAGTGTTAACTACCTATCAATTTCTTCTGGAAGTCTGCACAAGTGATAAGATAGTTTGAACATGAACAAATAGTATCCAAATAAATCCAGCGATGCGATTCTATTCTCTTGAATATCGTTCTTTAAAAGGTTAAGCTCATCATTTGTAATCCAACTAAGTTCGTCCAAAGATGCCACATATTCTATTCCATCAATTGGAGGGAAGTACATCAAATTTGAGTACTCTTGATTTTTAATGCTTCTAATAATGTTCTCCGTATTTTCGACATGATTTTGAATCAATCCTTCTTTGAAATCACTTAACTCAAATAGTTTGGCTATTAAAACTTTCTTTGGAACATCTCTTTGATTTTGACTAGCCTCATCAATATCACAACTGTTTGAAATGATTACTACATTGAAGTAATTTTTTTCGTAGTTCTTGCGCTCACTATCCCATACAGGATACCTTAGATCGTTGATCAAATCTCCTTGCAAAAAATAATCATATCCTGTAGAAAGATAAAAATCCGTGTAAACCTTAGAACTAGAATTTGTTGATGTAAATTGTTTTAACCCTTCTCTTAGTCTACCCTTCCTTTGTTCAGAAAGTTCTTTAGGAAAGTGAGCTTCGATCTTTTCTAAAACAAAACTCATTGGTTCATTAGAGTCTGTTAGAAAAATTTGTGGATTTTTTTTCTGCTTTTTTTAAAGCAAATTCTAGTGCTAAAACAGCCTTGCCAGAAAGCGGGTTGGAATTCTTGAACAATTCATTAGAAATCTGGACTATATCCACCTGACTAGTTGTCAATGAGAATGGCGGTAAAAAATAGCCCTTTGCGGGGTTCAATAGAATGGAATCATTTCCTATCATTTTGAAATACTTGCCAATTGGTGAAAGTATAAAGTACTTATGAGGATCTGGATAAGTATATTGTTTTTTCAAAATCATATTGGAGGATAAGGTAATGCCAGGATTTCCTTGAATCTGCTCAACATATAAATCTAAATTATTTATCAACATTATTTTATCAGTTTTTTGAAATAATCTGAGGAAATTTTAATAAAAGCATTTCTAGCCGCATCATGAGCCTCGTTAGCTAAGTTATCCCAACTATTATTTTGATTATTTTCAGCGATACAATTACTTTCAAGCACAACATTCTTTACTCCAAAGGGCAATCCTGGGTTAAGCACTGTCTTTAACGAAAGATTCTTGTTAGGCTCTATCCGGTAGTTGCTTTGAAAAAAATGAGAGGTCTCTTCGCCTCCTCCAAAATCCTTCATGTTTGGAACAAAAGTCAAATAGTCTGATAGGCTTTTGTCATTTTCGAGATTAAAATTATTTATAAAGATCATTTGTGCACTGACCAAACCATTGCCGAGCCCAAGCGAAAAATACATTTTTATATACGTTGAAATAATTTGAGGCTTAAATATATCCCATCCTGAGTAATGGTTTAATGTATGGAATGAAATGTAGTTATTGCCCATCAAAACCGCATGCTTCTCATCGTCAGTCTTAAAAACCATCTGAATCTCCCCATGCTGTATGTTTGGTTGACTCGATACCTCATTTGAATTAACCTGAAAACTTAACTGAAATGGCTTAATCTCTTGCTTCTTTTTAAAGCCTTCGGGCTCAATAAGATCATAATAGTGTGAAAGGAAAGTTACATCCCACGGATTAAGTGAGGGATCAAATCTGAAAGCGCAGACCGCTTCTGTTATCTTATGTTTAGTGAATTCCATCAAAATTTGCATACAAACTTATCGCTTTATAAGTATATTTTCGAGCAATTAATTTAAAATCCATACCCAATGAATTTCCGCATCGAAAAAGACACCATGGGCGAGGTGCAAGTGCCTGCCGACAAATATTGGGGCGCACAAACAGAACGCTCGCGCAACAATTTCAAAATCGGCCCCGAAGCAAGCATGCCCAAAGAAATTATTTATGCCTTTGGCTATTTGAAAAAAGCAGCCGCCATTACCAATTGTGAATTGGGTGTGCTTGCCGCAGATAAAAAAGACATGATCGCCAAAGTATGCGATGAAATTGTGGCTGGGAAGCTAGACGATCAATTCCCCTTGGTGATTTGGCAAACAGGCTCGGGCACACAAAGCAACATGAACGCCAACGAGGTGATTGCCTATCGCGCCCACGTGATGGCCGGAGGAAAACTTACTGATGAAAAAAAAGTGCTCCACCCCAACGATGACGTAAACAAATCGCAATCAAGCAACGACACGTTTCCCACAGCCATGCACATTGCTTCTTATAAGATGGTGATGGAAGTTACCCTTGCGGGGATGAAAAAACTTCGCGATACGCTGGCGAAAAAATCTGCCGATTATAAAAACATTGTGAAAACCGGGCGCACCCATTTTATGGATGCCACCCCGCTCACCGTAGGTCAGGAGTTTAGCGGCTACGTGCAGCAGCTTGACAACAGCATCCGCGCCATCAACAACGCACTGGTGGCAGTATGCGAATTGGCCTTGGGCGGAACAGCCGTGGGCACCGGCCTCAACGCACCGAAAGGATATGATGTGCTAGTGGCTAAAAAGATTTCAGAATTAACAGGCTACCCATTCATAACGGCACCCAATAAATTTGAGGCCCTGGCCGCCCACGATGCCATGGTTGAATTATCAGGGGCATTGAAACGTTCGGCAGTGGCCTTGATGAAAATTGGTAACGACATACGCATGTTAAGCTCTGGGCCGCGCTCGGGCATTGGCGAACTTATCATACCCGACAACGAGCCCGGCTCGTCCATCATGCCGGGCAAAGTAAACCCCACACAGCCCGAAGCACTCACCATGGTGTGCGCACAAGTGATTGGCAACGATGTTACCGTTTCGTTCGGTGGTGCCAGCGGCCATTTCGAGCTCAACGTATTCAAACCCGTGATTGCCGCCAACGTGTTGCAATCGGCCCGGTTGATAGGCGATGCCTGCGTTTCCTTCAACGACAAATGTGCCGTGGGCATAGAGCCTAACCTTTCCATCATAAAACAGCACATGGAAAACTCATTGATGTTGGTGACCTCGCTCAACACGCACATTGGTTATGAAAACGCTGCCAAAATTGCCAAGAAGGCGCACAAAGAAAACAAAACCCTGCGCGAGGCTGCCGTGGAATTGGGATTGGTGACTTCACAACAGTTTGATGAGTGGGTGCGGCCGGAGAAGATGGTGGGCAGCATTTGATTTACGATTTCCTTCGGGTTTACTAGTGAATATATTTTTGAAATAAGGTTTTCTGAATAGACCTGCCTTTAGACCTGCCCCCTTGAAGCCAATTGTAGGTTGAAATTCAGGATGTTTGCCATCATATCCCACATTTCAGACATGCTTTCTTTTAACCCGCTTTCAACCTTTTGAAAAAATACCGCAAATAGGCATTGTAGCCGTGGAAGTATTCCTTAAATTTCAATTGACAATCCATAAACTTTACCACATGCGTAAGCTACTATTTTTTTGGTGCCTCACTTTTTCATTTCCTGCCTTCTCACAAGACTTCCTTGTAAAGCGTGTAGAACTTACCCTTGGCAAAATCAATATCTATTACGATTTGGTTGATACCCTCGCCCGTGGCTACACCATTAATGTGTATAGCTCGCGCGATAACTTTATTGCCCCGCTGCAAAAAATTAATGGTGATGCTGGACTGGAGGTAAAGCCCGGCCTCAATAAAAAAATTATTTGGGATGCACCTGCCGAGCTCGGCCCCGAGTTTGAAGGCAAAGTGGCACTGGAAGTGCGCGGGCGGGCTTATATACCCTTTGTGCGCTTCGACCGCTTTGAAGAATACAAAACCCTGAAGCGCGGCAAGCCTTACATGATCAATTGGACAGGCGGCACCCCGCAAAACATCCTGCACTTTGAACTCTACAAAGGCGAAAAAAAAACAGGTGTGAACTTTACCGATGTGGCCAACACGGGGAAGTATAAAATGACCCTGCCTAATAGCGTGAAGCGTGGCAAAGATTACCGCTTTAAAATAACCGACACCAAAAACAAAGACGAGATTGTTTATACCGACAAGTTTGCCGTGAAGCCTAAGGTGCCTTTGTTAGTTAAAGCGCTGCCAGTTGTTGGGGTTGGTGCTCTGGTTTATTTTTTAACAGGAGGGGATAGCGGCCCCAAAAATATCCCCGACCCCATTAACCCCAATTGATATAAAAGAGGTAAAACTATTTTAATTTAACCTTCCTATGAAAGTTACTGCATTGATACCCGAGGATATTATATCCGAAACAAAGAAATATACCGGTGGCAAAAACATTTCCGAAAGCCTGATGATTGCCTTGCAAGACTATTTAAGCCGTCAACGGATTAAAAAATCAATTAATAAAGTAAAGGCGAGACCTTTGGAATTTAAAGCAGGTTTCACTGCCGGCCGTATTAGAAAACTGAACAGGAAAATATGATGTTGGTTGATACTATGACCTTCAAACCGGACCGGCTTCATTTTGCGGCCGTCATTTTAGCCACCAGTTCCTCGAAATCTTTGAAACCATGAATGTATACGCTGACACATCTTCAATCGGAGGTTGCGAAGACAGGGAATTCCAAGAATGGTCTTTGGCTTTGCACGAAGAATTTAAAGTTGGACGACATCATTTGATGTTATCTGATTTGACACTTCAAGAACTTGAAGATGCACGAGCATCAATCCGAGATAGAGTGAAAGAAATTCCGCAATCGCATATCATCGGAGTTGGAATTACTGACGAGGCAATTCAGCTTGCCGAAACTTATATCAACGAAGGCGCATTGACGAACAAAAGTTACAACGATGCTTTGCACATTGCGCTTGCTACAATTAATCTTGCTGATGTTTTATCAAGTTGGAACTTCAGGCATATTGTAAATCTTAATCGCATCCGACTTTACAACTCAATCAATTTGAGATTAGGTTACCACATGATAGAGATCAGAACGCCAAGAGAAATTTTAAATCCAAAAGAATAAGAAAATGTTGAGCAAAGCGAAATCCCGCATAGCGGGAAAAAAGAATAAAACACCTGCCCGTCCGGTAGGCGGGTTTGATGCCGTGCAAGCGATGCGTGACATCCGTGAGAAGTTAAGCGTAAAATATTGGGAACATCCAGAACGCTTGAAGAAGGACATGGAAGAGATACGCAAGAAATATAATCTCCATGTTACATCACCGCAGACACATTAACCTTTCGCTCCGTGGACAGGGTTGACCCTGCCTGCGGTAGGCAGGGTCATCAAAGGCAAGGTTCTTAGAACTACCCTGTAGTTTAATTAATTAAAGCATATTTAACCATCTATCTATGAATGTTGGCAACCATCTTCCCTTGCTTTCCCGGGGGCCCGGATTGAGTAATAAAAATAACCCCACTAACCCCCAATTGATATGAAGAACATTACTTATCAATACAGGGTTATGGCTTCTAAGTGTATTCTTATCTTATTTTTTCTCTGTGCAAGTTTTGTTCAGGCGCAGGTACCAATCCCAGGTCATGCAGGAAGTATTACTAATGGTGCGAACGCAGCTTTACTAAATGCTCCTAATTCAGTTTTCGTTTCTGGCAACTATGCATATATCGTTAGTACAAATAGTAATGCTTTAGAAATTGTAGATGTAACTAATCCTGCGGTTCCCGTGCATAAAGGGAGCATAGTTGATGGTTCAGGGGGAGCTTTGTTACAGCAGCCTTATTCTGTTTATGTTTCCGGGAACTATGCCTACGTTGTAAGCTATGTCAACAGTTTATTGGAGATTGTGGATATAAGCGATCCGGCAGCACCTATCCATAAAGGGAGTATAGTTAATGGTTCAGGGGGGGCATTATTGCTAAGCCCCATATCTGTTTATGTTTCGGGCAACTATGCCTACGTGGCGAGCGCAGGCAGCGATGCGTTGGAAATTATTGACGTTACCAATCCAGCCTCGCCAGTTCACCATGGCAGCATAACAGATGGGACAGGCGGAGCTATACTCGATAATCTTTTATCAGTTTATGTTTCCGGTAATTATGCCTATTTGGGAAGTTCAGCTACAGGGGCTTTGGAAATTGTTGATGTTACCAATCCAGCAGCGCCTGTCCATAAAGGAAGTTTAACAAACGGCACAGACGGGGCATTTCTGGGTAGTCCATATATTTTTGTTTCCGGTAACTATGCCTATGTAGCGGATGCGAGCAATAATGCTTTTGGGATTGTTGATGTTACCAATCCAGCCGCACCCGTTCACAAGGGCAGCCTAACAAATGGTTCAGGCGGGGCTTTACTGGCTACTCCCAAATCAGTTTATGTTTCCGGCAACTATGCCTATATAGCGAGTGTGAGCAGCAACGCCTTGGAAATTGTGGACGTTACCAACCCTGCTGCTCCTGTTCACAAGGGCAGCCTGACAAACGG
>JAYVAI010000424.1:0-3089 GCA_043751075.1 Cyclobacteriaceae bacterium
GTGGATGATGATCGCAGGAGCCACGTTTTTTCTTTTGATCTCAACGGAAATAAAAAAGCGATAACAACCGGTGACCGAACTTTTAATTCATTGCAACGGGCCAATGGTTCATCGTGGGTAGCCCTGTCGAGCGACCCGGCCACACCTGCTGAAATTTATGCAATTGAAAATGGAAGCACGCGCAGGCTCACGCATATTCACGATGAGTTTTTGAAGTCGTTGAAGTTGGCTTCGGTGGAAGCGTTTGATTCCAAAAGCAAAGACGGCACCAACGTGGGCAACATGCTGTTTTGGCCGGCAGGCAAACCGAAAGACCAAAAGCTGCCAACGATTTTTTGGATCCATGGCGGGCCTACCGCACAAGATGATTTTGGTTTTGATTTTACGCCACAGGTTTTTACAGCGCAAGGATATGCTGTGGCAACAGTAAACTATCGTGGAAGCAGCGGAAAAGGTTTTGCTTTTAGCAAAGCCATATCGGGCGATTGGGGAAACAAGGAAGTGATGGATATTATCGGGGCGGTTGATTATCTGGTAAAAACCGGCAAGGCCGATGCCGATAAGTTGATAATTGGTGGATGGAGCTATGGAGGCATACTGACTGATTACGTAACGGCAACAGACCCGCGCTTTAAAGCAGCGGCCAGTGGTGCAGGCAGTGCTTTGCAGTTGTCCTTGTATGGAACGGATCAATACACGGTGCAATATGAAACCGAGTTGGGTGTGCCGTGGAAAAATATGGACAAGTGGATGAAAGTTTCTTATCCATTTTTGAATGTGGAGAAAATAAAAACACCCACACTCTATATGGTTGGCGAAAAAGATTTTAATGTTCCGGCTGCGGGTGGCGAGCAAATGTACCAGGCGTTGAAGTCGCTGGGCGTGCCCACACAGTTTGTAATTTATCCGGGGCAAAACCACGGCATCTCTGTGCCGAGCTATCAAAAGGACCGGTTGGTGCGCTACTTGGATTGGTTTGGAAAATACACCAAGACAGACAAGTTGAATGAGAGGCTTCCTTCGAAGCAGTAGGGGAAAAATGATTTCGTCAAGCCCGATTGCCTGATGATAGATTGCAATGTGCCCATTCGGATTTCTTTGTGATCGGGTACTGGAACTGTAATGGTCCAGTCAATATTTTTCAGACATCTCTGCCCGATATGGTTTTTAGCTTCTCATTCTTTGAGAATGTGGTCTTTGAATGCATCTACTTCTCTTTTCATGGAAAAGGGCTAATTTTGGAAAAAGTATTACTTCTATGAAATCAGCAACAATTACTTCAAAGGGGCAAATTTTGATTCCCGTTCAATTGCGGAGAAAATATGGGCTTCATTCCGGGGCAAAAGTCATTATCTCTGATGATGGCAAGTCTATTCAAGTAGCACCCGTAACAGCCAAAAGCATCAGGTCTTTGGCAGGGATATTAAAGGGCAAAAATTTATCGGGGGCCCTGCTGGCATCAAGAAAAACTGACCGGGCAAAAAATCAATGAAGCATTTTGTGTTGGATAGTTTTGCCCTGCTTGTCTTTTTTGAACAGCAAAAGGATTGGAAAAAGGTGGAACGCTTTCTGGTTGAGGCAGCCTCCGACAAAATCGAGCTGCTGATGAGTGGAATAAATTTCGGTGAACTCTTTTATATCACGGCTCAAAGAGAAGGGGTTGAAGAAGCAAATAAAATAGTCAAAACGGTTGACTCCTTGCCCATTAAGATTATTTATCCTGACCGCGAGCTAACCCTGGAGTCAGCCGAAATAAAATCGAGAGGTGGAATATCTTATGCCGATTGTTTTGCGGCATCCCTATCAAAAAAATACAAAGCAAAACTGATCACAGGCGATCCTGAGTTTAAAAAACTATCGAAGGAAATATCACTGGAATGGATTGAGAAATAACCATAGAGTAATACAACAACATTATCTTTACTTCAGCATGCCCTCCCTCATCCCCAACTCCGGCAGGGCAAAGGGAGACATATCCATCCCCTTCTTTTTCAATCACTGCCGTGAATTGGAATTTCTTCTTCATACCCAAAGGTAAAGGATATTGTTCCGATCAGATTTAGATTAGGAACATTCAAAATATCTATCTTTACCCAATGCCTTCCCTAATCCCCAACTTTGAATACGACATCTTCATCTCCTATCGCCACAAGGACAATAAGGGCGATCATTGGGTTACTGAGTTTGTAAGCGCCTTAAAGACGGAACTTGAAGCCACCTTCAAAGAAGACATTTCCATCTACTTTGATTCAAATCCAATCGATGGCCTGCTCGAAATTCACAACGTTGACAAAAGCTTGGAAGGAAAATTAAAATGCCTCATCTTCATCCCTATCATTTCACAAACCTATTGCGATACCAAAAGCTTTGCCTGGCAGCATGAGTTTGTGGCGTTTAACCGAATGTGCAATGAGGACGCTCCCCTCTCTCCCGATAGCTATCGGGATGGAGAGGGGTCGGGCCTGCCTGCCGGACAGGCTGGGGTGAGGTCGTTTGGGAGGGACATTAAGTTGAGCAATGGCAATGTGGCGAGCAGAATTCTTCCCATAAAAATCCATGATTTGGATGCAGAGGACAAGGCACTTCTTGAAAATGAATTAGGGGGAGTGCTTAGGGCGATTGAGTTTATTTTTAAATCGACTGGGGTAAACAGGCCATTGCGTTCAAATGAAGATCATCCACAAGACAATCTTAACAAGACTTTTTACCGCGACCAGGTCAACAAAGTGGCAAACGCCATAAAGGAAATTGTCACTGCACTCAAAAATCCCGGCTCTCAACCGACACCAACAACAACTACGGAGGCATCGGGACAACCAACAACCAAACCCATTCGCAACAGGAAAACGCTAACCGCTTCAATCGCTTTGCTTTTGTTGCTCATTATCACAGGTTACCTTCTTTATCCAAAACTATTTCCATCAGCCACAGAATCACCACTTGACAAATCCATTGCCGTGCTCCCATTCCAAAATTTAAGTGGCGATCCCGCACAAGAATATTTCAGCGATGGCATTGCCGAGGAAGTGCTGAATGCTTTGACCCAAATTAAAGACCTGAAGGTGCCGGGCCGGAGTTCATCATTCCAG
>JAYVAI010000425.1:0-3085 GCA_043751075.1 Cyclobacteriaceae bacterium
TCGTAACATTAACAGGCTGCACCGGCAGCGGCAAGAGCGAAATATTGCGCTCGTTAAAAGCACACGGTGAGCAAGTGTTGGATTTGGAAGGTTTGGCCAGCCACAAAGGCTCTGCGTTTGGTGGCTTGCTCATGCCACCCCAGCCTACCACCGAACAATTTCAAAACGACTTGTTTGAAGAGATTCTGTCCCTCGATCTTTCAAAACGCGTGTGGGTGGAAGATGAATCCATCGCGATAGGAAAAATATTTTTGCCTTCTCCACTTTGGAAATTATTCCATCACAGCCCGATGGTGCAAATGGAAGTTTCGAAAGAGGTGAGGGTGCAACGGCTCGTGAATGAATATGGTGCTGCGGACAGAGAAGAATTTTTGACCATCATGGGAAAAATTACCAAGCGCCTCGGAGGCCAGAATTACAACTCAGCCAAAGAAAAACTTTTGCAGGGCGACATGGCAGCTGTCATGGAAATTTTGCTCACGTACTACGACAAGGCATACCTGGCCAGCATTGAAGAACGAAAGAAAAATGTTTTGTCAACAGTGCGCTGGGATGGAAAGGACAGCCATCAATTTGCACAAGAAATTTTGAACGCTGATCTTCAAATCAAAGAAATTATCCAATGACCGAAATAAAACTCACGCAGTATTCTCACGGGGCCGGATGCGGCTGCAAAATTTCCCCTGCCGTGCTCGACAAAATCCTTCAATCGGATTTTGCGAAATCCTCATTTCCCAATCTGCTGGTGGGCAACGAATCGAAAGATGATGCGGCCGTGTTTGATCTGGGCGATGGCTCGTGTGTGATAAGCACCACCGATTTTTTTATGCCCATTGTGGACGATGCCTTCACCTTTGGATCCATAGCATCCGTAAATGCAATCAGCGACATATACGCTATGGGCGGTTCGCCTCTGATGGCCATCGCCATTCTGGGCTGGCCAATAGAAAAAATTCCTGCCGAAATAGCACAGCAGGTGTTGGAAGGAAGCCGAAGTGTTTGCGCACGTGCAGGCATTCCGTTGGCAGGCGGCCATAGCATCGACAGCCCCGAGCCGATATTTGGATTGGCCGTAACGGGCCTTGTGCGCAAAGAAAACCTGAAGCGCAACAACACGGCTATGAACGGTGATTTGATTTATCTTACCAAACCCATTGGCGTGGGCATGGTCACCACGGCACTAAAGCGTGGGCTTGCACTGGCCGAAGATTTTGAAGAAGCGGTTCGCGTAATGTCTCAGCTAAATGATATAGGCAAAGACTTTGGAAAGTTGCCATACGTAAACGCACTCACCGATATAACCGGCTTTGGTTTGCTCGGCCACCTGTTGGAAGTGTGCGAAGGAAGTAGCTTGGCGGCAGAGATTGAATACGCCAAGGTGCCGAAGCTAAAAAATATTTCACACTATGCGTCCCACATGATCTATCCCGACAACACCATGCGCAACTGGAGCAGTTACCAAAACAAAGTGAGCGGCATCGGTGCGGAATCGTTACTGACATTGTGCGACCCTCAAACCAGTGGAGGGCTGTTGGTGTGCGTGGCCATGGACAAAGCGCGTGACTTTGAAACATTTTGTAAAAGCAAAGGCCAAATACTTAAACCCATTGGGAAGATGATGGATGGAAAAGAAAGCCGCGTTTTTTTAAACTGATGTTACGCAAACCAACTGAAAGCTATGTCAGCCTCCCCGAAGCATCGGGGTCGAAGGCTATTTTGATTTCTCAAGTCAGTTTTCGAGAGCCCTGCCTGACCGGTAGGCAGGCTCAAACCGACAATCTATTAGCTTTGAGTAGCATCAGTCATAAATTAAAAATTACATATTTTTTATGGAGAGATTTAAAAACAAAACTGCCATTGTAACCGGGGCTGGCCAGGGCATTGGCCTTGAAATTTGCAGGCAACTGGCGGCACAAGGCGCAAACGTTATCCTCAACGACATCGAAATTTCATTGGCAGAGGACGGGGCCCGCTCCATCCAAAAATCAAAAGGTATATGCATTCCGTTTGCCGGTGATTGCTCGGATGTGGCATTCATCCAAACTATGGTGAACGAAGCAGTCAAGCGATTTGGCAAACTTGATATTGCCATCGCCAATGCAGGCATCACACTCTTTGGTGATTTTTTGGAATACCAGCCCGAAGATTTTTCGAAGGTGATGCAGGTAAACCTTGGCGGAAGTTTTTTTCTTGCCCAGATTGCCACGCGGCAAATGAAAGAACAAGGCACAGGCGGAAGGATTTTATTCATGTCGTCCGTAACGGGGCATCAAGCCCATAAAAACTTAGCAGCTTATGGCATGAGCAAAGCCGCGTTGGAAATGCTTGCCAAAAATTTGGTGCTTGAAATCTCTCCCTATCATATCACCGTAAATGCCATTGCCCCCGGGGCAACCATCACCGAGCGTACGAAGAGCGATCCGAATTATGAATCAACGTGGGCGGGTATCACGCCCATCGGCAAACCAGCTACCACCCACGACATTGCCCATGCGGCACTTTTTCTGGTGTCGCCCGAGGCGGGGCACATCACAGGCCAAACGTTGGTGATCGATGGCGGCTGGACGAGCGTGAGTCCATCGCCTTATTAGATTTAGGATTTGAGGGGTTGCGTGTAGATGGCGTCAGCTAAGGATTACTGGCCGGCTACTTTTACGAATACGCGTTTTATAATTCCATTTTGTTCAAAGACCTTTACGATAAGTTTGAACTTGCCAGCGCGGGGTTTATGAAACACTTTGCAATGCACCTTTTTAATATAGCCAACATGGGTATCGCCCTTAAAAACTTTAACCGCCTCTTTATCGTGCTGGTTATCTGCCTCTAATTGGTAGGTAAGTGAGTCCCCTTTTTCAATGCTTCCGGCAGGCAATTTCAGCACACTAAGACTCGCCAAATCGGTTAGAAACCGAAGTGATTTAACTGGGTTGTAGTCGGCCAAAAACTCGAAGTTGTCAGTGGGGTTTAACCCTTGAGTGTGCGCCAATAAATAGAATTTTAGGTATAGGCGTTTAGGCGTCCCAAAATAATTGTACTTTTGGGGATTGGATAATAGAGCGACTTTTGTAGGTGTGAACTCAATAAA
>JAYVAI010000426.1:0-3072 GCA_043751075.1 Cyclobacteriaceae bacterium
GGAACGCTGATAACGCTGATCGATATGATTTCCGATGATTAAATCTGCGCTTATCATATTAATCTGCGTCATCTGCGTTCCCTATTTGTATCAAATTGAATTTTTAGAGGTTACCTTGACAAGGGACAATGAACAATTGAGAATTTTTAATGCAACTTTGTTTACCATGTAAAATTGAAGTCAACTGGCAACGAGAAACAGCACTATCACACGGATAATATATGAGCCAACAACAAACATTTAAACCACGACTCAACTTCTGGCAAATCTGGAACATGAGCTTTGGGTTTTTGGGGATACAATTTGGGTTTGCCTTGCAGAATGCAAACACCAGCCGGATATTTGAAACGATGGGTGCCGACACAGCAAATCTTGCCATGTATTGGCTGGCCGCACCGATTACCGGATTGATCGTGCAACCCATCATTGGTTATTATAGTGACCGCACCTGGCACAAAACGTGGGGCCGAAGAAGACCCTTCTTTGCCGTGGGCGCATTGCTCGCCTCGTTTACCCTTTGTCTTATGCCCAACTCACCTACATTGTGGATGGCCGTTGGCGTACTTTGGATTATGGATGCTTCCATCAATGTAAGTATGGAACCCTTCCGTGCGTTTGTGGGAGACCTGCTTCCCCCGTCACAACGCACCACAGGCTTTGCTATGCAAAGTTTTTTTATTGGCACGGGGGCAATCGTTGCTTCATTCCTTCCTGCTATTTTTAATAACTGGTTTGGCATTTCAAACGTGTCGGATGTGGAAGGAAGCATACCCGATTCAATTCGTTACAGTTATTACATTGGCGCCTTCATGCTTTTCGTCACAGTAATGTGGACCGTATTCTCTACTAAAGAGTATCCACCTACTGAAATTGGTGAGGAGAAATTGCGGAACCGTGAACTCAGAAAAATTGAAAATGAAGAAGCGAGCCACGCTAAGTTTCAGAAGACGGGCATTCTTCTTCTTACCATGGGCGTATTGATTTCCCTTGTCGTCTATTTTCTTAAATTGGAAAAAGAGCTTTTTGTATTAGGCTTAGGGCTTGGAATATTTGGTGCCGTTCACACCCTTGCTGCGGCCTACATCGGCCAGAGAAAAAGCTATTTGGGCATTGTCCATATCGTTAAAGATTTCAACTCTATGCCTAAGCCCATGATTCAATTGGCATACGTGCAATTCTTTTCGTGGTTTGCTTTGTTCGCTATGTGGATATACACCACCAGTGCAGTAACCAGTTATATTTTTAATTCCACCGACCCCACCTCGCAAGCGTACAATGACGGTGCCGATTTGGTGAGCAGTCTTTTCGGAATCTATAATGGTATTGCTGCGTTGGCCGCACTCATGCTGCCCATCATTGCAAAATATACCAGCCGAAGGATGACACATTTCATCGCGCTGATGTGCGGGGGAATTGGATTGGTGTCATTTTATTTTATATCCGATCCTTTTTGGTTGTGGTTTTCCATGATTGGGGTTGGCATTGCCTGGGCCAGCATATTATCCATTCCTTACGCCATGCTTTCAGGCTCGCTCCCAGCAGAAAAAATGGGTTACTACATGGGTGTGTTCAATTTCTTTATTGTGATTCCACAAATTATTGCAGGCACCATTTTAGGATTTATGCTTACCCACTTTTTCAACGGAGAACCAATTTATATTATAGTATGTGGCGGCATTTCAATGGGCATAGCAGCATTGCTAAGCCTGCGGGTGGATGACCATGACGAAGTGGTTATTAAAAACGGATAAAAAATACAATGCGACATCTGATAGTTTCCTTATGTCTGTTGTTTCTGATTCTCGATGCCGGTGCCCAAGACTATCACCTCCTGAAAGAACGCGCTCACGAACTTGCCATCTTATCAAAGACGAGCGATGCTTATTCAAAAGACCGGGCTCAAATCTGGTGGACATCGATGACCTCAGCCAATCAAGTACCCTTGATCGTGGAAGACTCTGTTTATTTTTTCTATCGCGGCCCGGCCAAATCTGTTGACTGGATGGGCGACTTCAACGGGTGGGGTTTTCAAAAAACATTTTACAACAAGGGAAAACTAATTGAGGGCACAGACATTTGGCTACTGAAAACTTCCTTTCCAAAAGATGCAAGGCTTGATTATAAAATTCTTGTTGATGGAACACACTGGATACTCGATCCGGAAAATAAATTCCAACAATGGTCGGGTGTGGGTGGTGGAAGCCCCAACTCAGAACTGCGCATGCCCGAATGGAAAGAAGATGTCTCTCAAATTGAACGAAAAAATAATCACACGGGCAAGCTGATCACCGATGTGCTGGTGAACAGTAAAGTTCTTGGATACCAGATAACTTATTCAGTCTATCTTCCTTACGGATTTTCTAAATCCGAAAAATTTCCTACGCTGTATTTCACCGATGGGTACGAATATCTCCATCCAAAACTTGGCAACATGACCACCGTGTTGAACAATCTTATTGAGGATAAAAAAATCACTCCCGTCATTGCCGTGTTTGTTGATCACCGCGAACCGGTTAACCGTGCTAACAACCGGAGAATGCAGGAGTTGGCCATGAACGCTAAGTACCTGGAATTTTTCACGCAAGAATTAATACCGCAAATCGAATTGGATTATCCCGTCATCAGCGAACCACAACACCGGGCCATCATGGGCACTTCTATGGGTGGGCTCACGGCTACTTATTTTGCTTTTGCCAAGCCCACTGTGTTTGGAATGGCCGGCATACAGTCACCGGCATTTTACACACGGCCACAAATTTATTCGCTTTGTTCAAACCCTGCCAATCCAAAAATGAAAATATCCATGACCTCCGGCCTGTTCAATGACGCAAGCAATGAAGGAAGGAAAATGAAAGATGTGCTTGAAGCCAACAGTTGCATCTATACATACCGCGAAGTGAACCAAGGGCATTCGTGGGGAAATTGGCGCGGGCTGATTGATGATATTTTGGTTGATTTATTTGGTCATATCAACTAATCCTACTTTGTCAAGTTCTAAATTTATGACAAGATCAAAACGGATAATCAAAAGAGATAAGTCCTGAACGAAGGCACCGCTCTTTTTATCGCCTT
>JAYVAI010000427.1:0-22327 GCA_043751075.1 Cyclobacteriaceae bacterium
CGCAACTGGTCGGCCTTAGCATTTCGCTTCGCTCCATTGCTAAGGCCTCCTATGCCCGCCACTGCAGAAACACAAACGTTGGCTGCAATTTTTTTTACAAAGTTTATTGAAGGAGAAATGAGGTTTGATGAAACAAGGATAAACGACTTTAATGAATTGACTTTAAACTCAAAATACAGAGACTTCTCATTCACTATCCAACCTCAATTCAAATTGGACAACAAGGACAGGTTTGACTTGAAATTGAAAGTCATACTAGCCGACACATTAACCGACAGAGAAAGAACGGTTGACAAAACTTTTAAAATAATTAACGACAAAGAATTTAAACTAGAAAAATTCAGAGGGCACTAGGCAACAGCTGGCAACAAAATGTTTCTGCAATGGCGGGGTTCGGTGTCCTCATTACTTTCGCTTTCTTTATTTAAATTGTGTCGTGGGACAGGTCGCAACTGGTCGGCCTTAGCATTTCGCTTCGCTCCATTGCTAAGGCCTCCTATGCCCGCCACTGCAGAAACACCAACGTGTGCCATTATTTGGCGACAGTGCAAATCTTAACCGACAGAAATAAAATGAACGACATCACTTAAATAAAATAAATTAAATTAAATTAAATGGAAACAACACCACAATTTGACCCTGTTAAATACAAAAACACAACCCGCGACCAATGGCAAGCAGCAGCAGAAGCATGGTTCCGATGGAGTCCTACGCTCAATCAATGGCTGGGTAAAGCCACAGAAACAATGTTAGAGATGGCAGGCATCTCCGCAGGACATCGTGTGCTTGATGTTGCTGCGGGTGCAGGTGAGCAATCTATAACCACAGCAAAAAAAGTTGGAGCAGCAGGTTATGTTCTTGCTACTGACATCTCATCCAATATTCTTGAGTTTGCACAACAAATGGCAAAGCAGGCAGGACTGAATAATATTGAAACGCAAGTAATGGATGGAGAAAATCTTACCATACCTGACGCAACATTTGATGCAGTTATTTCACGAGTGGGGCTTATTTATTTTCCAGACCAGCAACGGGCATTAAAAGAAATGTTGCGTGTGCTAAAACCGGGAGGAAAAGTTGCGGCTATCGTTTATTCAACTCCTGACAAAAATAAATTCTTTTCAGTTCCTGTTTCTATTATTCGTAATCGTGCGAAACTACCGCCTCCACTACCTGGTCAACCTGGTCCGTTCAGTTTAGGTGCAGAGGGTGTAATTGAAAAAACATTTATGCAAGCAGGTTTCATTAATGTAAAATCGGTGCTTGTAGATTCACCTTTATACTTGCCTTTTGCAAAAGATTGTGTGCAGTTTGAGAGAGAATCATTCGGTGCATTGCATCAAATGTTAAGTGTCTTATCTGATACAGAAAAACAAACTGTTTGGGAAGAAATAGAACAAGAACTGAAAAAGTTTGAAACAGAGAAGGGTTTTGTCGGACCCTGTGAAATGGTTGTAGCTGTTGGCGAGAAAGAATAAAACTTGAAACATTTCGACATCGAGGGAAGAGTATAACGGCACATAACAGCACATTTGCAATAGGCGGGGTTTCGTGCTCCGCAGACAGTTTTGTGGTAGCCGAAAGTTCAGTTCTCCGCATCAACATTTGTGGTAAAAATCCCGCCCATTGCAAATCTGCAAAACGTTGAGCGCAACTGCCTTTTGACAATTTGACCGAGAACGAAAAATGAAATCGAATTTACTGAGAAAGGCAAAAATAATTATCTATTCATAAAATAATTAACTTGAAAAGCCACCCAAAATGAAAACAAGCCACATTAGTAAACAAGAAATTAAAAAGGGTGAGGACGTAAAAGGTCTGGACATAAGAGAAGGTATTTTTAATTTAATCAAAACCGACTTCCCGGACTTTGATAAAGAAAGTTTTATAACAATAGCCGAACTAAATCAATACAGACGACTTTATTTGACATCACTGATAACCCAAGAAAAAGGAGAAATTGCGGTTATTGACAGAGATGTAATGGAAGCTATTAAAAACAACTCCATACTATCTGAAAACATTCAAGACGAAATAGAAGCTGAACTCACTTTCGGACAAAGAGTTGCCGACAAAGTTGCTGCATTTGGCGGTAGCTGGACATTTATAATATCATTTTTTTCGTTCATTTTAATTTGGATTATTATTAATATTTGGTTTTTAGCCACAAAACCTTTTGACCCATTTCCTTTTATTCTTCTTAACCTAATTCTTTCTTGTTTGGCTGCAATTCAAGCGCCAATAATAATGATGAGCCAAAACAGACAAGAGCAGAAAGACAGACAAAGGGGCGAACACGATTATAAAATCAATTTAAAAGCTGAACTTGAGATTAAGCTATTAAGTGAGAAGATTGACCACTTGTTGGTTCATCAAAACAAAAAACTTTTAGAAATTCAAGAAGTTCAAACCGACTATCTGGAAGACTTAATGAAAGAAC
Source organism: Cyclobacteriaceae bacterium (assembly GCA_043751075.1). Taxonomy (GTDB): domain Bacteria; phylum Bacteroidota; class Bacteroidia; order Cytophagales; family Cyclobacteriaceae; genus ELB16-189. Next base: position 2,441 of record JAYVAI010000427.1, read on the forward strand.
TTAAAAAGAAATGAAATTAGAAAATCGAAAACAAAAAGTAACACCATTGCCTCACTTCCTATTTAGACTTGGGCGGTATGGAATGTTTGCCTTTGGCTTAATACTATTTTCAGTTTTCCTTGGAACAATTGGCTATCATCATATTGGACAAATTTCTTGGCTTGATAGCTTTCATATGGCTTGTATGATTTTGACAGGTATGGGACCAGTTGTTGAAATGACTTCAGCACCTGCAAAAATATTTTCTTCGATATATGCTTTGTATAGCGGAGTGGCCTTTTTAAGTATAACAGCCGTATTTTTTGCACCAATTATTCATAGACTATTACACATTTTACACGTTGAACAGGACGAAAATAAAAACTAATGAAATGATAAGAAAGAAAACGGAATATTTGCTTTACTACAGGCGCGGTATTGTGCAATAGTGCTTACTCAGTAGACAACTTTACACTGGTGGACATCGTAGAAATGTTCGGTTACACTGGAGATTGAGGGCAGCAGCGCACAACAAAATGTTTCTGCAATGGTGCGGTGACGTGTAAGCTATAAGTTTTTATCTTCGTTCAACGTTTGGTCTGTGAGACAGATGCGTTTTCAAAAGCCCACCACTGCGCAAACACAAACGCACAACACCAACAAGGGCGAAAGTGGGCACCGCGCCAATACACACGCACAACACCAACAAGGGCGAAGGGGTGAGTGAACAGGTTATAAGCAAAATTGGGAGCGGCACTCCTTGCAAGCGCGCCAACATTTTATGTTTTCCCCTTCACCCACTCCCGCGCATTCACAAACGCTTCTATCCACGGAGATATTTCATGGTTTTGTTTTCCTGTAGGATAGTAGGGCCAGTTCCAGGCAAAGAGCGATCGCTCGATGTGTGGCATAATAGCTAAGTGTCGGCCATCGTGCGAACATAATGCGGCCACGGCAAAATCAGAATCGTTTGGGTTGCCCGGATATTCGGGATAGGTATAAGTGGCTGCCACTTTGTAAGAAAGTGAAGCTGGTAATTTAAATTGTCCTTCGCCATGGGCGAGCCACACACCCAATTGTGCGCCTTCATAACTTTGCAGCATCACCGAATTGTTTTTTGGCACAGTTACGTTGATGAAGATTGACTCAAATTTTCCCGAACCATTGTGATGCATTTTCGGATGCTTATCAATCGGCAACTCGCGATAGACGAGCCCCAGTTCCATCATCAATTGACAGCCGTTGCATACACCAAGACTGAGCGTGTCGGTGCGCTTATAAAAATTATCGAGTGCTGCTTTGGCTTTTGGGTTGTATAAGAAGGCACCTGCCCACCCTTTGGCCGAGCCAAGCACATCGGAGTTGGAGAACCCGCCCACAAACACGATCATGTTCACCTCCGTAATATCTTCGCGGCCCGCAACGAGGTCGGTCATGTGCACGTCTTTCACATCGAAGCCTGCCAGGTAAAGTGAGTAAGCCATCTCGCGATCGCCATTCACACCTTTTTCGCGGATGATGGCAGCTTTCAAACCGCTCGGTGTTCTGCGTACCGGATTGATTCCATAAGTAGAAAACCTTCCATCGAAGCGCGGTTGAAATGTGTAGGCAAGAGGTTGCTTGGAGAAATTGTTCCTTCGTTTTTCAGCGTGGCCTTTCGGGCGTTGAATCCTGTCCAACAGGTAGGATGTGTGAAACCATTTTTCTCTCAGTTCATCAATTGACAATTTATAGTGGGCAGTTGACAATTGATAATTGACAATTGACAATTTTCTGGTTGAAGTCACCGTTCCGATATTCTCGAAGGTGATTTTATTTTCGTTCAACAGAGCGATTACTTCCTTCGGATTTTCAACTTGAATGACCACCCCCGGATTTTCGCTGAAGAGTGTTTTTATAATGTCATCAGAATTTTTCAGCGTAATGTCCATACCAACATCGTTCGATGGGAAACACATTTCCAGCAACGTGGTGATCAATCCGCCAGAAGAAATATCGTGACCTGCAAGGATCAAATTTTTATTAACAAGTTCCTGCACCGCATTGAAACATGATTTGAAATAGTTTGCATCAGTAACGGTGGGCGTTTCTTTTCCCAAAGCGTTTGTTACCTGAGCGAAACTGCTTCCGCCCAATTTCAATTCATCATTTGAAAAATCGATGTAGAGGATCGTTGAACCTGCTATCGGTTTCAAATCGGGCGAAACTGTTTTGCGTATGTCGCTTACTTCGGCCACAGCCGAAATGATGACCGTGCCCGGTGAAAAAACCACTTCACCATCCCGATTGTTATCGGCAGGATATTTTTGCGTCATCGACAAAGAATCTTTTCCTGTGGGAATATTTATTCCAAGCTGGCAGGCAAACCCGCTCACGGCTTCTACCGCCTGATAGAGTCGCGCATTCTCGCCTTCATTTTTTGCAGGCCACATCCAGTTCGCACTGAGCGACACTCCTTTCAATCCATGTGTGAGCGATGCCCACACTAAATTGGTCAATGCTTCTGCGATGGCAAGTTTGCTTCCGGCTGCTGCGTCCACCAACGTTGCGGCAGGGGCATGGCCTATGGCGTTGGCAATGCCTTTGTTGCTGAGAAAATCTATCGCCATCACCGACACATTGTTCAACGGAAGTTGAACAGGCCCACACGTTTGTTGCGTGGCCACTTTGCCGCTTACCGAGCGATCCACTTTATTGGTCAACCAATCTTTGCAGGCAACTGCCTCCAACTGCAGCACTTGCTCTATGTACTCGTGCAGTTTCGTTACATCGTAGATGACTTCGTTGTAGTTTGATGGAATGGTTTTGTCGGTGAGGATTGTTTTAGGCGAAGAACCAAAAAGATGTTTCAATTCTAAGTCAACAGGCGAAATGCTTTTATTGGAATTGGCAAAAACAAAACGGTGATCACCAGTGGCGTGGCCGATCACATACATGGGTGCCCGCTCACGCTCGGAGACACGTTTCAAAACGTCCACATCTTTTTCACGAATGGCAATGCCCATGCGCTCCTGCGATTCGTTGCTGATTATTTCTTTTGCCGAAAGCGTTGGGTCGCCCACAGGCAATTTATCAATCTCAATGATGCCACCCGTTTCTTCCAGCAATTCGCTGAAGCAATTTAAATGTCCGCCCGCCCCATGATCGTGAATGGAGACAATCGGATTTTCCGAAGACTCTACCATAGCGCGTATGGCATTCATCACACGCTTTTGCATTTCGGGGTTGGATCGCTGCACGGCATTTAGTTCCAGCGCATTGGCAAACTCACCGGTGATCACGGACGACACGGCCGCACCGCCCATACCAATGCGATAATTGTCGCCACCCAGTAGCACAATTTTATCGCCAGCTTTCAGGTGTTCTTTTTGGCTGTCTTTCTCTTTGCCAAAGCCAATGCCACCAGCCAGCATGATCACTTTATCGAAACCAAATTTTTTGGTTTGCTCAAAATGTTCGAAGGTGAGCACGCTTCCGCAGATCAGTGGCTGACCAAATTTATTTCCAAAGTCGCTGGCACCATCCGATGCCTTGATCAGGATTTCGGCTGGTGACTGGTACAACCATTTTCTGGCTTCAAATTTTTTCTCCCACGGTCTTCCGTTTTCCAGGCGAGGATAGGAAGTGATATACACGGCCGATCCGGCCAACGGCAACGATCCTTTTCCCCCGGCCAGGCGGTCGCGTATTTCACCGCCCGATCCGGTGGCGGCACCGTTGAATGGCTCCACTGTAGTTGGAAAATTATGGGTCTCTGCCTTGAGCGAAATCACTGAATCAAAATCTTCTATTTTAAAATAGGCTGGAACATCGTGTCGTGCAGGAGCGAATTGTTCTACACGCGGGCCCTTGATGAACGCCACATTGTCCTTGTAGGCCGAAACAATATAGTTTGGATTTTCCTTCGCGGTTTTTTTGATGAGTTGAAAAAGGGTTGATCCTTTTTCTTTTCCATCAATGATAAACGTGCCGTTGAAAATTTTATGACGACAGTGTTCGCTGTTCACCTGCGAAAACCCAAACACTTCACTGTCGGTAAGCTTGCGGCCCAACTTCCAACTCACATCGTTCAGGTATTCAATTTCTTCGTGGCTTAGCGCGAGGCCTTCCTTTTCGCTGAAGGCAGTTATGTCGTCAATTTCAAGAATGGGATTGGGTGTGTGATGGATCGTAAACAGGTCTTGGCCCAAGCTGCGATAGAGGTGCTGCAACATGCGGTCGTAATTTGGTGTTGCATTTTCGGATTGGAAAAATTCTTCAATCCGCTCGATGCCTGTTATGCCCATGGTTTGTGTGATCTCCACCGCGTTGGTGCTCCACGGTGTTACCATCTCCTTGCGTGGGCCCACAAATAAACCGCTCAGTTCTTTTTCAGTTGATGGAGCGGCACCGCCAAAGAGCCAGATAAGTTTGTCGAGGTCGGCAAGTGGCAACGGTTGATTTGTGCCAACGGCATAAATAACGTTGGTGAAGGAGCGGAAGAATAAAATCATGGAAATGAGGCTGAGTTTTCAGACGGCTCAAAAATAATACTTAAAGCCCTTTCCCTCGCAGCATTGTTTGAAAATCAATGATTAATATCTACATTTTCATAACCCTAACGTGGACAAGCCACAACAAAAGAGGCAGTTGTTTTTTGACATATGATTCAATCGTTCGGTTAAGGCGACAAAGTCCGATAGGACTTGAATTTGAATAGCCCCCTGCCACCGGGGGCTATTCAAATTCAAGCCCCTTCGGGCTAGTGCAATTTGTCATGCACCCCCTTGCAGAGGGAAATGTCGCGTGAACAATTAAGGTCGCTCCTACGGAACTTAGGTTCATGGTTTTAATTAATTCATTTCTACCATAAGTCCGCCCTGCCCTCCGGGAGGCGGGTCCAATGGGGCTATTAGTCCGCCATTGGCGGACGATCTTATGGTATGTTTAGACAAGCGAAGTCCTGTAAGGACGGCCTTATATAGCGCGACATTTTGAAATGCAGCCTTGCAGAGTGCGTACAACAATTGTGCGATTCGTACTGGGCAAAAAACAACTCCTCAAAAGTGGCTGACGGTTTTGAATGAGACGTTCGTTTGATGTTGGGATAGTTGAAAAAAATCATCAAACAAAAACCCCTGCAATCCTTCGGTCGCAGGGGTTTAGATAATTCGAAAAAAGATAAATCACATCTTCTCTCCCAGCTTCACTGCTTTCATTTCTTCCTGCAAGGTGAAGGGTTGATTGTACAGCCGCTTGCCGGTGGCTTTGAATATTGCGTTGGCCACGGCTCCTCCCGTTGGAGGAAGTGCAGGCTCGCCCAGGCCGGTGGGGTCAATGCCGTTGTCAATAAAATGCACCTCCACTTCGGGCACTTCTTTGAAGCGGATGAGGCGGTAGTTGTTAAAGTTCCTTTGTTCGGCTGCGCCATTTTTGAAGGTGAGGTTTCCGTAAAGGGCGTGGCCCAGGCCATCCACAATGCCGCCTGTAACTTGCTGCCGAGCACCACTCATGTTTATTACAATGCCGCAATCGGAAACTGCATAAATCTTTTTCAACACAGGCGTTCCTTTTTTCATCTCCACCTCGGCCACTTGTGCCACATACGAGCGGTGCGAAAAATATACACTGAACCCTTGCGCCAGGTTTTTCTTTTTGCCCCAGCCCGATTTTTCGGCCACCGTTTGTATCACCGTCTTCATGCGGTCAATATCATATTTGACAGCACCAACGGGCGATTGCTTTGCGCGATCCAATAACTCAAGCCTGAATTGCACGGGGTCTTTTCCCCCGGCCAAAGCCACTTCATCAAGGAATGCCTGCTCGGCAAACGCCAGAAAGTTGGTGATGGGCGCGCGCCACGCTCCTGTAGTAATGGGCGATTTATGCTCCTCGGATTCAATCAGCAGGTTATCCACAGCACCAGACGGAAAATTATCTTCCCGGGTAGGATTGCCCGAGTTGATGCCCACGCCACGAAGTTTGTACCCAATCATTTTTCCAGTGGCATCTAAGGCCGCTTCAAAACGGTAGCGCACTGCCGGGCGATAGCTTCCGCCCATCATATCATCTTCGCGCGTCCATGTTACTTTCACGGGTGCTTTGATGATGCTCGAAAGTTCTGCGGCTTCCAACACAAAATCGGTTTTCAATCTGCGGCCAAATCCGCCTCCCAAGCGGGTGAGTTCAAGTGTGATTTTATCAGGGGCCACGCCCAGCAACGTAGCGGTTGCCCCGCGTGCTGCTTCAGGGGTTTGCGATGGCCCCACCAACTCCACTCCATCGGCACGCACGTGTGCAAAAAAGTTCATCGGTTCCATGGGCGAGTGCGAGAGGAACGGACATTGATATTCGCGCTTGATTATTTTCGCGGCACCTTTAAACGCAGCCTCCACGTCTCCATCTTTGCGCTTAACGGCTACCTCCGGCTTGTCCAGCAATTCTTTAAATATGCGATCGTGATCGGAAGTGCTTTCAATGTTTCCATCTTTCTCGTACTCAATCTTCAAAAGCTTGCGGGCCTTCAATATTTCCCACGTGGACTTGCCCACCACGGCAACATTATTTTTGAACGTAACCACATCCACAATGCCGGGCATAGCTTTGGCAGCGGCACTGTCAACGGATTTTATTTTCATCCCAAACGAATCTGGCCGTTGGATCATGGCATGCAACATTCCTTCGCGGTAAAAGTCCACACCAAAAAGCGGTTTGCCTGTCACCATCTCTTTGTTGTCAACATTTCTGATGGATGTGCCAATGATCTTAAAATCTTTTTTGTCTTTTAGTTTTACTTCTTTGGGCACTTCCATGCCAGCTGCTTCGGTAGCGAGTTCACCATACGTAAGCGACCGGCCATCGGGGTGAATTACTTTTCCTGTTTCGGCTTTCAGTGTTGAGGACGAAACACTCCAGCGTTTGGCCGCTGCTTCCACCAACATGTGCTTGGCGGTGGCTCCTGCTTTGCGCAAGCGTTCCCATGAATGGGGAATAGCCCCGCTGCCTCCGGTAAGCTGCCGTTCGAATTTTTTTGAATCCAGCATGGCCTGCACCACTTTCACTTTTTTCCAATCAGCTTCCAATTCTTCGGCCACAATCATAGGGAAGGAAGTCCTGATATTCTGCCCTAACTCGGGGTTTGGGGAATATATAGTGATCACATCTTCGGGTGAAATAGAAAGGTAGCTGTTGAAGATTACATCGGCTGCGGGTGCCGCTTCGTCCATCATGCCCATAGCGGCAGAGGCTTTCCATTGAAAGCCAAGCACAAGCCCACCGCCAGCGGTCAAACTCAATTTTATAAAATCACGTCTGCTTGATTTTGTCATCGTTTCCATAGTGATGATTATTTAATTTTGGATGAGGCCAACACGATTGCTTCTTTCACGCGGTGATAAGTGCCGCACCGGCAAATGTTTCCGTTCATCGCGGTCTCGATCTGTTCATCATTGGGCTTTGGGTTTTTTGCCAACAACGCACTGGCCGACATAATTTGCCCAGCCTGACAATAGCCGCACTGAGGTACGTCCACTTCCTGCCATGCTTGCTGCACAGGATGGTCGCCCTCTTTCGAAAGTCCTTCGATGGTAACAATGTTTGCGTTGCCCAATGCAGAAACAGGCAGTGAACAGGATCGCACTGCATTTCCGTTTAGGTGCACGGTGCACGCCCCACACTGGGCAATGCCGCAACCATACTTGGTGCCCACAAGGCCGAGACTATCGCGAAGCACCCACAATAAAGGTGTATCAGGCGATACATCCACGGTGCGCTTCTCTCCATTTACATTGATTGAATAGGATGCCATAAGTTTAATGTTAAAGTGGTGGTTGAAAATTTTATACGGTAAGGTATGTATTTCTTCAATTATATGGAAGCTAAAATATATGGGCAGAAGGATAGCGATTTGGATGGATCGGCCTTCCTCAATTTTATTTTTGAACACAAGCCAAGATCGAGTTACAAGTAAAATACCCTTTTTGTGGTATTGCCCCCTGCCTTTACAATCCGCTACTTGCAGATCGAAGTGTTTTGATTTAAATTGATGTAATTGTATTTAATAGAATTTAAGATTTAGCGCAACAACCAACACATGCTCTTTCGATATTCTCTTTTCACCATTCTGTTTTTATCTGCTTATAATTCCACTGTGCTTGCCCAGGATTGGGAGCAGCATTATAAGCAGGCTCAGGAATGGATGGATAAAGGCGAAGTTGAAAAGGCCGATGAAGAAGCTCAAAAATGTTTGGCCAATTATCAGCAGAACCAGGGCGCAGCCAACACCGTGTATGCTTCCATTTTGAGGCTGCTTCAAAATACTTCTTACGGCAAAGGCAATTTTGAAAAGGCCCTCGACTATTCCCTAAAAGAAATCACCATCCGCGAAAGCAAAACCGACACCGTGCTGGCAGTGGCCTATCAACAGGCAGCGCAGTTTTATCAGCAGCTAAACCGCTTTCAGCAAGCCATTGACGTGCTCAAAAAATCGCGCAGCATATTGTTGCAATATTTTAAAGAGTCCGATGCTCAGGTAGTTGAATGCAACTTGCTTATTGGCATCAACTTTTATCTGAACGATGACGATGCACAGGCTTATACCATTCTCAGCGAATCGCTAAACCCCATCAATCCTGCTTTGATGGAGGAGTCGGCTATGGGCTTGCTCTATCTGGGCAACGTGAACATTGACCGCGAAAAACCAGTGGATGCCATTGCGGCAATCAGCCGGGCAAAAGAAATATTTGTGTCTCTGGCCATGACGGAAACAATGGAGTATGGCATGGTACTCTTCAACCTGGGCGTGGCGCATCACCGGGCAAAACAATATGACCTGGCAGAAAAATATTTTCAGGAAGCAGAAACCCTGCTGGAAAAACTGAGTGCAACGGGTGAAGAAATTTATTTAAAAGTGCTCAACGAAAGATCGGTGAACCTTCAGGCATTGGGCAACGATGCGCTCGCCAAACAATTCTTGGATAAAGTAAAAAATCAACCGGGTGGCGAACTCGCTTACGCGGAATCGCTGAGCAACCGTGCATCCATCTTGCAAAACAAAGGACACTACAAACAATCGCTTGAATTGTATAACGAGGCATTGAAGGGGTTCAGCAAAAATTCGAAGGAAGGGTTGATCGGCTATGCCACCACCTTAGAAAATCTTGCCGTGCTTTATTCGGAAATGGGTGACAAAGATAAATCCATGAGTGCCATCAGCGAGTCGCTTGGTTATTTTGATCAGGTATTCGGATCAGCTCACCTTCGCTTGGCTTCTGCCCACAGCAAAAAGGCCATGATTATTTTTAAGTCATTTGATTTTGGAATGGCCCGGCAGGATTATGAAAAAGCATGGAGCATAATTTCCTCCTTGCCATCGCCACCTCAAAAAGAGCAAGCTATTGCCTTGAGCGGACTGGCTCGTTGCGATCAGGCCATCGGCAATTTTGTATTGGCCGATTCGCTTTATAAAAAAGTAATTGCCCTTTACGGGATTGAGGAAACATCGGATCCAAATTATCTCAACACACTCAACAGCTTGGCCTCCTCACATCAGGATCAGGGCAGGTGGAACGAAGCCCGGTACTTGATCCTAAAGGTTAAAAATGTATTGTCCAAAGTGCCCGCCAGTCACCCACGGTTGTTGGTAGCCGCGTTGGAAAATGCCGCGTTGGTCAACCTTCGGCTTGGCCACACGGCAGAGGCAAAGAATCAGTTGGATTCAGCTTTATCAATTATTGAAAAGGATGGTAAAGAATCGCTTGACTATGGATTGGTGAGCCTCAGCTTAGGCAAGTATTACCAAACCGTTGGTGAATACACCCATGCCGAGTCTGCCTACCGCAAGGCCAATGAAATCATACTTGGCAACAAAGGTGACAACAGCATACTTTATTCACAGGCACAAAATGCTTTCGGGCTGTTGCTTCAAACCATGGGAAATTTTCCGGCCGCAGAGCCACTGTTTCAAAACTCACTTCGCATTTATGAAATGAATTATGGAAAGGGCAACACGGAATATTCAACCGTTTTGCAAAACTTGGCCACCCTTTATCAATTGCAGGAAAAGTATGACAAGGCCGCGCCCCTGTTTCAGGAAGCTATGGAGATAGACCGCAAGACACTGGGCGAATTGCACCCACAGTTTGCCACCACGTTGCAAAACGTAGCCACCTTCTATCAAAAAACCGGAAGGCAAAAAGAGGCGTTGCCACTGCTTGAAAAAGTGCTGGTGACCATGGAAAAGTCAATCGGAAAAAATTCAGCTTCCTATGCTACCGCTGTCAGCAACCTGGCGGCCATGCACCAGGATAACAATAATTTTGAGGCTGCCGAAAAATTTTGGAAGCAGAGTGTAGAAATCCGCAGGCGGGTGCTGGGCGAATCGCACCCCGACTATGCCCGCTCGCTGTATGGAATGGCCGCACTCTATCACGCCACCGGAAAACTTGACCTGGCCAAAACATTTTATCAGCCGGTGATCACCAACTACCAAAAGCAAATCAAAGATTTTTTTCCTACCCTGAGCGAGAAAGAGAAAAGTGCCTTTTACAATAAAATAAAACCGGCCTTCGATGCGTATCAGGATTTTTGTGTGGAAATGATTTTCAACAAACCCGAATCTTCACAAGAGATGATTGAGTCGCTTTATGATCTGCGGTTGAGCACAAAGGCCATTTTGCTAAATGCCTCGAACAAGGTGCGCACCAGAATATTGAATGGCGATAATCAGGAACTCAAAGACCTCTATCACCAATGGCTCACCAGCAAAGAAACCATTGTGAAATTGGTGAACCTCTCGGCTGATGAGCGAATGAAACAACCAGTTGACCTCCTTGCTTTGGAACGCACCACCAACGAGATAGAAAAAAAACTTTCTGAAAAGTCGGCTTTGTTTTCAAGCACGTTCGAGAAAGAAGATTATACCTGGAAAGATGTGCAGCAGGCACTTAAGCCAAACGAAGCTGCTGTTGAAATAATCAGGATCAAGAAAAAATTCATTGCCGACTCGGTGCTCTACGCTGGGCTTGTGATCACGGCCGGCAATCTGGCACCCACTATGGTGGTGTGGTTGTATGGTATGAAATTGGAAGGCAGATATTTTAAATATCACCGCAACAACATCAGGCATGAACAAATGGATGAGTTGTCATATAAAATTTTCTGGCAACCCCTTGAAGGAAAAATAGCAAACGCAAGCACGGTGTATTTAAGCTGCGATGGTGTGTTCAATAAAATCAATCCCAATACAATACTGAACACAGAGAATAATCAATGGGTGCTGGAAACAAAAGTGGTGAGGCTATTGAGCAACACCCGCGAGTTGGCAGAGAAACGTGTGACGCAACAGCCTAAGAATGTTGGCCACCTGTTCGGTTTCCCCGATTACAATCTTTCTAAAGCGGATGGAGCCATAGGGAAAAAAAGGACCGTGTCACAATTCTATGGGTTTGCCAATGATGAAATCCCCGCACTTCCGGCCACGGAAAAAGAAACAGAAATCATAAGTCAGATTTTGACCACAGCAAATTGGTCGGTCCGTTCGTTTATCAAATCAGAGGCCACGGAGGAGCATATCAAGTCGCTCGATTCGCCCGGTTTGCTTCATGTGGCCACGCATGGTTTTTTTCTTAGCGATCTGGATGTAGAAGATGGATTGGAAAAAGACGATGCTTCGCAAATTGTGGAGAACCCCTTGTTCAGGTCGGGGCTTTTGTTGGCAGGGGTAAGTGCCACGCGCAATGAAGGGCAATTGGAAGACGGCATACTCACGGCTTATGAAGCGATGAACTTGTCGCTGGACCAAACCGAATTGGTGGCACTGTCGGCTTGCGAAACCGGACTGGGCGAAGTGAGGAATGGAGAAGGGGTTTATGGGTTGCAGCGCGCCTTTAGTGTGGCTGGGGCCAAAGCCGTGCTCATGAGTTTGTGGCAGGTGGACGATGCGGCCACGCAGGAACTGATGACTACTTTTTATAGCTTATGGCTTACAGGTGGCGACAAGCACACAGCCTTCCGGCAAGCACAGCTCGCCCTGAAAGCCAAATATCCTCAGCCTTTTTATTGGGGAGCATTTGTGCTTTCGGGGCATTAATATTTTGATTGATCTTTATGAAGAGAATAATTTTTGTAGCATTTATTTTTTCGAGCACCTTCACGTGGGCTCAATCAAAACCAGGTACCACCGTGCCTGTGCCCTTCGACTCTGCCCAATATTATAACAGCACCAAAAAAACAGCCATAGCCGACACCGCTTTTCTCGAATATTCCCCCACCATTCAAGCCGATGGAAAAACTATCATACTTGAAGCCAGTAAAACTGGCAACAAGTGGAATCTTTTTCAATCGCATTTAGAGGATGGCAAGTGGTCGCAAATCAAGCCACTCACAAAAATAAATTCATCGGGCGATTCCTCCGATTTGATTGGCGGGCCAAGTTTAAGTTTTGACGGGAACACCCTCTTTTTTTTTAGGAGCACAAAAGCAAACCAGGAAGATATATTCTACTCCACCAGAACCAAAGAAGGTTGGACCGACCCGGTAAGTATTGGTGCCCCAATAAATACAAACGGATACGAGGCATTCCCATCCATCAGTGCGGATGGAACAACACTTTATTTCATCAGGCAAAACACACAGGAAGCACGATCGAAAGAGTTGAGAAGACTGGAGCCGGTATTTAAAACCTCGATATACAAATCGGTAAAAGACAAAAATGGAAATTGGGGCAAGCCTACCAGATTGCCGTTGCCCATCAACCAGGATTCGGAGAAAGCACCACGGATAATGGCCGATGGGCGCACGCTTATTTTTTCTTCCAACCGCCCGCATGGAAAAGATAAATATGAGGCGGGTGATTATGACATGTATCAGGCCAAACTCAACGACTTGGGCGAATGGTCCATGCCCGAAAATTTGGGATTTGTCAACACAGAAAAATCGGATCAGGCTCCATGCATTTCGGCCGAGGGCGATTTGATGTACTACAATTTTGACAACAAAGATATTTATTCGGTTATCATACCGTTCCGGTTCCGGCAGTTTGTAAACAACATTGTTCAGGGTTTTATTACTGACACAGACAGCAAAGCCGGGTTGGATGCCGAGGTGATCGTAACTGATGCGCTTACTTCCGAGCAAGTGTTGTTGATGGAGAGCAATGCAGCCGATGGCCGCTTTACTTTAGTGTTGCCCGTGGGTCGCAATTTTAATATCGAATTCAGAAAAAACGGGTATAGCAGCTACACACATTTTGTGGATTTGAGAAACGAAAAGAAATATCAGGAAATATCGGTGAACGTATCGTTGTTCAAAACCGTGAGGCTGGAAGTGACGGTGGACGACCGTGAACTTTTTGAACCCGTTGTGGCCAAAGTAAAAGTAAATGAGCGGGGCAAGCATGAGTACATCAAAGAAGTGAGGACCAACGCCAAAACAGGACAGGTCGTTATAGAATTGCCGATCGGGAAAACCTATGAGATATTGGTTTCGTCCGATCATTTCAAAGACACCAAGTTGAGTTTTCATAGTGATGGGCTTATCATCTACAGGGATTTTAAAAAATATGTGGACCTGGTTCCCGAAAAATTTGAGGTGCCCATCAACGTGACAGACTTGACCAATAATTCAAAAGTAAAATCCAAGGTGCTGCTCAAAAACAAAACGCGGGGCGAAGTGATTGAAGTGGAAGGCAACACCATCGTATCCTTGCGCTCGGGCGACCGCTATGAGGTGGAAGTGACCAGCGACCAAGGCTATGCTTTTAGTTCAACATCACTGGACTTGATAGACGGAAAGGTGCAGCCCATCAATGTATCACTTCAAAAACTTGACATCAATGCCAAGCTGGCTTTGCGCGATATAAATTTTGAAACCAACTCCGATCAACTCAGTGATATTTCATTTACTGAACTGAACCGCGTGATCAAACTGATGGCTGAAAATCCAAACCTGAAAATGGAAGTGGCCGCCCACACCGATGACAAAGGTCCACCCGAATACAATTTGATCTTATCAAACAAGCGCGCAAAAAGTGTGCTTACCTATTTAGTGGCTTCCCTCCCGCCTGATAGATTAGTATCCAAAGGCTATGGCGAGGCAGCACCAAAGGTGGAGAACAAAACAGAAGAGAACAGGGCTTTGAATAGGCGGGTAGAAATGAAAGTGTTGAGCAATTAGAAATCAGCTATGAAAAAAAATATTGTACTATCTTTTTTTATCCTTGTCACCACGGTTGCATTTTCGCAGCACATGAAATACAGCGACCTCGTGCTCACCTTTAGCGGCATGGGCGATGAGGAAGTTCGCAATGAACTCAAAGATTATATGATGGCCGATCAAAAAGAGCCCAATGTTTATTTCAGGTTGGGTTTGATTTACGAGAAAGTTTATGAAAACGCTGACCCGCTCACCGATTACAAGCTCGCCTTGTCCAATGCCAACGAAGCCGGCTCGAGGTTTTTGCAAGCCAACATTTATGTGGTAGCTAATGAAGTTAGCCGCAACAACGAATATTATTATCCTTTTTTTTCAAACTCGTTTGATGCGAAAGGCAAGCCAGCCGTTGACTTTGCCAAAGTGAAAGCAAGAATAAAAAATGGATTGGATTCTGCCGAGCTGTTCAAACAAAAAATACCGGCTATCTACTATAACTTTACCCACAGTGTAAACTCGTATGATAAAGCGGTGAAGACGTTTGCGGCCATTAGCAACCACTATGAGAGCCTCGAAGATTTACAGCTGCTTTTTGATGACGCTCTCGATGCCCGGTTCGCACAGCTAAAATCAGATTACGATTCAAGCATTTATTACTTCAATCAATACCAGGCATTGATCAAAGAATATCCGATCCGATATCACAACCAAACCTATTCGGTGAAGCCCATTGAAACGTTTAGGCTGGATGGCTTTATCACCCGGTTGAATTTTCTCGGTGACAAGATAGAATTTTGGGATTATTCCAGTTGGGTGGAGCGAGTAAGAAAATCTGTTACCTCCAATATCAGTGATCTGCGCGCCAAGTTGAATGAGGCGGAAACTAAACTTCAAGAGTCCATCAACAAAGCAAGCACCGCGGCCTCAGATTTTAAACCCTATCAGGTAAAAAAGCAATTGGCTTTGGACTTGAACAATGTGGACAAAGAATCGGCCGTACTTTCCCTTCTTCATTATCAGCAATACATTCAAAATTATATTCATCAGACCAAGACCTTCAAACCCGACACTACAAACAGCGACAGGAACGGAGCCATGTATAGCGACTTCATCCATCAAAACCGCCATGCCGATACATTGATCCGCGAAGTGGCCTCCAGAATATCCGATTTGAAAATGACTATGCACAAAGAATTTATTGCTAAATTTTTTGGAAATAGAACTGCCCTCGAAAAATATGTGGGAGATGAAACCGCGATGGTAGCAAAAACTTATCAAGATATGGCGACCAATCTCAGACGTACTATTCTTCAAGACTCAGACAGCAGTTGGATGTTAAAGAACAAGGAAGGAGCAGTGAAGTTTGGTGCCCGGTCTGTGCCATTGAGAATTAAACTTTTGCAACCGGAAGACCTGAACAAGGGATTGCTCTCCACCCTGTTCAATCAGAAGAACCCCGATGGCAGTGCCTATCTGGCGGGCATACACAAGCCCGACAAAAAAATAAATAATGCAATCGTTTTTGTGGCGCGGGTGTTGCCCGATGGAAAAGTCGCCTGGTTAAATTCCTTCAATCCTAAAATTGATTCCACTTCGGCCACAGCCGATGCCAACCAGGTTTTAGGCCCGGCAGTAGTTACTCCTGAGGGCATGGCTTTTCTTATCCGTTCCGAACATCTTACCAACGGAAATAAAATCAACACCTTCATTTATCTCAACGATAAGGGTGAGGCAAAAGTGAAATTTACGTTGTCCGATAACGCGTATCCCCGCTTCATCCAATATCAGGAAAAATTGAATGCTTTTGTTTTTGTATTGAAGGGCAATGAGATAAATCAAAACTTTACGGTGAAGGAAGATATGACCCTCTTGTGCTTAAATGTGCTGAAAGATGTGCTGTGGAAGAAGGTTACTCCGATCACAGGAACTCTAGTGGAACTGACATCGGTGAGCGATGGGTTGCTGCTGGCAGGAAACTTTATGACCATCATCGATAGCCGTGGCAACGAAGTGCGAACGAAAGTAAATGCGCTGGAGAGCAATCCGTTTCTTTTGAAGGTAGGTGAGAAGGGCGACCTAAGCCCGATGCCCATAGCTGTTCCCTTTTCTTTTTACCTCACTAAACTTGTGCGCGTTGGCGACAACTCCATAAACCTGATTGGCATAAAGGAAAATTTTGAAACAGGTATTACAAAATCATTTAGTGTCACAGACCCCGTGCTCCACATCATGGCAACCAAAACCGGTCAGGTTATTTGCACTAACTATTGATATAATCCCCTTCGCTATTCCTTCTTCAAACTTCAACATTCAACATTCGTAAATCGTACTTCTGCATTTTCTCAGGAAATAAATGAAGAATTGAATTGGCTGCCCGTCCGGCAGGCGGGTAGCCAAAATTATATTGGGCTAAAGCCCTTTCAGTTTTTGGTTCATTTGTTCCCCGACATAAATGTCGGGGCAATTTTTTCTAATGTGTATTCTGGGTTAAAAGCACGTTTACTTTTTCTTCTGGTCAGCTAACTCTTTCATTTTGCGCAATGCTTCCTCACGGGTAGCAGGCCTTGCATTCTCTCTGACTTCATTCCACACCTGTTCGCGATCCCTTCCTTCAAAGGGGTTGAATATTTTCTTTTCCAGTTTTTTCATAAAATTATTTTTTTTGAATATTGATTCAAATATAGGGATGAAAAAAAATGCAAAGAAAGTAAAAATCAATTTATGACTTATTGAAAAAGTCCTCACGGATTTCGCCAAGATCTGCCTTTAACATCAAATTCTGTATTCTCCGTCTTCAAACTTCAACATTCAACATTCGTAAATCGTACTTCTGCATTTTTCTCCGTCTTCAAACTTCATACTTCTGCAATTCATTCCTTATTGGTCATTCGTGCTTCGTTATTCTGCGCTTCGCCCCCCGCACCGCCTCGGCCGTCCACGGGTCTTCGGGCCAGTGATGTCTTGGGTAGCGCATGCGCAGCTCCTTTCGCACTTCGTGGTAGATGGTTTGCCAAAAACTTTTTAAGTCCTGCGTTACTTGCACGGGTTTGTAGCCGGGCGAGAGTAAGTGCAACAGTATTTTTGTGCGGCCTTCATTTATCGCGGGTGTTTCGAGCAAGCCAAACATTTCTTGCAAGCGCACCTCTATAGTTGGTGGAGCACCATCATTAAAATAATTTAGTTTAATGAACGATCCGCTTGGCACTTGTATGCGGGCAGGGGCTAGTTTGTCGAGTTTGGCGTTTAGTTGCCAGGGAATGATTGCAGTTAAAATCTGGTGAAGATCGAGTTTTAAAAATTCACTTTTCCTGAAAGTGGTTGCGAGATATGGAGCGAGCCAGGCATCGGTTGTCTTCAACAAATTCTCATCGCTTGCATCGGGCCACCCTTCATGGGGCCTCCACAATCTCACGCTAAGTATGCGCGCTTGCCACTCGCGCTGAGCATCATCCCATCCCACTAGTTTTAAGCCTTCCTCTTGCACAGCTGCGCATAAAATTTTTATGCGCAGGGCTTCGGAAATTTTTGAAAGTGGTTTACGGGAGAGCACCACATTGCCAATTCGCTTTTCAAGATTGGCCGTTATCATTCCCCGTTCTGCATCCCATTTAACTACTTCATTTTCTTTTGCGCGGTGCTGCAGATCATCTTCATGCAAGGGTGCTGCTAAAAATATTTTGCCTTCGCCATGGCCGGCATCCAATTGTGCCACGGCCAACCAAGTTTCGCGCAGCAGCGCATCGTGATCGGGCAAGCGCACCATTCTTCCATTGGCAAGTTTATATCGAACGCTTTGCTTATCCTGTTGTCGCGCTATTCGTTCGGGATATGCCTCTGCTACCAACTTGCCAACTTCTGCATCTATCGGATTGGAATTGTCAACGGCAAGTTTGAAAATCTTTCGCCAGGAAGCAGCCATCCGTTCAATCCGCTCAAGCCCGCTGCGTTCTGCCGACACACGTTCTCCGCTTCGCCATTTCCTCAACACTTCCACACGCAAACTTAAATCGGCACCGGCTTCTTTGGGCAGTGGGTCACGCTCTTCCAATAGCGCGGCTATATCGGTAGCGAGAGCAACCTCACCCCCGGTCCCTCTCCGAAAGGAGAGGGGTGTGAGGAGCATGTGTGCTATGCGCGGATGTGTTGGCAATTTTAACATTTCTTTTCCTCTTGGTGTGATCTTATTGTTTTCCAATGCTTCGAGGGTGTGCAATAATTCTCGGGCTTGGTTTACTGCCCCTTCGGTTGGCGATGTAATCCACGTAAGTTCATTCAGGTTTTGTATTCCCCAATTGGCCAATTCCAACATGAGTGATGCAAGATCGGCTTCGAGAATTTCCGGCTGTCGCGATGGCTGTAGCAAATGATGTGTGGCTTCGGACCACAACCGATAACACACACCGGGTCCTAATCTTCCTGCGCGGCCGGCACGCTGATCGGCAGCGTCTTTTGTCACGCGCACGGTCTCTAATCGGGTGAGCCCGCTGCGTGGATCAAATCGCGGCACACGCGAGTAGCCGCAATCCACAACGGTGGTAATTCCTTCAATGGTAAGTGATGTTTCGGCAATCGATGTGGCCAGCACAATTTTGCGCAAGCCCTGTGGATGAGGTAGGATTGCTTCTTGTTGTTTTTTAAAAGGAAGATCGCCATACAAAGGTATTACCTGTGCTGAAGGATTTTCTGTTTCCAATAAAGTTTGCACACGCTGTATTTCACCGGCCCCAGGAAGAAACACCAACAGATCACCCGATTGTTCGCGCAATGCTTTTCTGATTACGCGAGTAGTTGCCACAGAAATATGAACATCTTTTTCTGAAGGCATGTATTGGAACATGACCGGATATTGTTTTCCGGTGCTGGTGATGATGGGCGCACGATTGAACACAGAAGATATTTTCTCACCATCCAATGTTGCCGACATGATGAGGATGCGCAGGTCGTTCCGCAAAACTTGTTGCGCTTGATGGCACAAGGCGAGCGCAAGATCGCCTTGCAAATTGCGCTCATGAAATTCATCGAAGATAACAAGCCCTACCTCTTCCAGCGAATTATCCGATTGTATCATGCGCGTGAGGATTCCTTCCGTCACTACTTCAATGCGTGTGTTTTTGCCCACCACACTTTCGAAGCGCACGCGATAGCCAACGGTATCGCCCGCCTGCTGATCAAGTTCTTCGGCCATGCGCAACGCCACCGACCGCGCTGCCAATCTCCGTGGCTCCAGCATGATCATTTTTTTGTTTTTCAACCACGGTTCATCCAACAATTGCAAAGGCAGCACCGTGCTCTTTCCGGCACCGGGTGGAGCCTGCAAAATTACAACTGAGTTTTTGAGAAGTGCTTGCTTTAGGGCGGGGATGATTTCTAAAACGGGATATTGATTGGTCACAAAGGCAAAGATGAAATTATAGAAGCAATTGACAAAGAGCAGCCTGCCTGTCGAGAATGCTTTTCTAAATATCCACGTGATATACATCCAATGGATTTCTACTAATGCCCGGCACAAAAAAACCTCCCGACTGCGGTATGTCTTCTACTAGATCAAACACGGTGCAATCTTTTGGCAATGCAGAAAAAATGAGAAGGAATGAGAAAGTGGTTTTTGTTGGCACCATCGTCCACTGCGGGGCGTACGATATATTTTCTGCATGGACTATGGCAGAACGAGAGCCTGATGCACGGTCAATTAAAAACGTTGTTTTCCAAATGCGGATGAGCATTCCATCCGAAGAACTATCAAAATAGCAGTGGACATATACATGTGCTTCGTTTTGCGTT
>JAYVAI010000428.1:0-3062 GCA_043751075.1 Cyclobacteriaceae bacterium
AGAAAAATTTCCAAACGCGAAAGTTGTGTTTGGTGTGATCATGGGCACGGGTGTGGGCGGTGGCGTAGTGGT
The DNA here is from genome assembly GCA_043751075.1 of Cyclobacteriaceae bacterium. Lineage (GTDB taxonomy): Bacteria > Bacteroidota > Bacteroidia > Cytophagales > Cyclobacteriaceae > ELB16-189. Next base: position 73 of record JAYVAI010000428.1, read on the forward strand.
GGACGGAAAAGTGATCAATGGCTTGCAGGGAATAGGAGGTGAGTGGGGTCATAATTTTTTGGATGAATCGGGTGGGCCGTGTTATTGCGGCAAGAGCGGATGTGTAGAGAAAGTGCTGGCAGGCCCGGCATTGGAAAAATATTATTCCTCGCTCAGCGGCCAGCAAAAAACCTTGCGCGAAGTGTATGATCTTTACAAGACCGGCACCGATGCGCATGCAAAGAAAACCATTGACCGCATGACACACTTCTTTGGCCTTGCCATCAGTGTTGTGGTTAATATTTTAGATCCCGATGTGATCGTGATTGGCGGAGGCGTAGGCAACATTGATATCATCTACACCGATGGCGTTGCCTCGCTCGGCAAATATGTTTTTAACAACCGGCTTGATACGCCCATTCTAAAACCCAAATTGGGCGACAGCGCGGGTGTGTTTGGTGCTGCATACTTAATAGCTTGACTATGAAAAAAATTGCTGTTGTAGGCCCTATCCCGCGCGACCATATCGTTACGCACCAGGGTGACTTGATCCAGAAATGGGGATGCGTTACACATCCCGTAATCGCCCTGTCGGTGCTGGCCGGCAGCGATCTTGAAATCATTCCGGTGTCGCATGTGCGCACGGTGGACAAAGACAATGTTGCCGAAGTGTTTAAAGGCTACAAAGGCATCAACTTAAAACATGTTACCTCGGCCAACGATCAGGGCGACATCATCAGCTTGCGGTTTGTGGATCAGAACAATCGCATCGAACGCCAAACGGGTTTTATGGATCCGATAATTCCGGCTGACATGACGGGCCTGCTCGACTGCCATGCATTTGTGTTTATACCCATTAGTGATTATGAAATTTCGTTGGACACATTGGAGTATCTCAAATCAAAGAGCAAAGGCATCATTATTTTTGATGCGCACGGGCCCACCACCGCCTGTTTGGTGAATGGCGAACGGCAGCGCAAATTCTGGATTGACCGCGACCTGTGGTTGCCTTTTATTGATGTGTTGAAAATGAACCTGGAAGAAGCACATGCTTCCTGGTTTAAAAAAGAATATGAATCAAAAGATTTCTCCGCCCTGGAATTGGAGCGCGAAGAGATTCGTGCGTTTGCCGATCATTGCCTGGCGCTGGGTGTCAAGTGTGTGTATGTAACGCTCGACTCGCGCGGTTGTCTTACGTATTTCAAAAAGAAGGGTGTTACGGTAGAAGAACTTGTGCCTTCCATTAAAGTGGAAAAAGTAATTGATACCACCGGGTGTGGCGATTCTTTTGCCGGAGGCCTGGCTTATGGACTTGTTCAGAATAAAACCGATTATGTAAGTGCCGCCCGTTATGGAAATGCGTTTGGCGCACTCCGCACACAGGGCAAATCATTTAATGTATTTAAATCATTGGAGGAAACGAATGCGATTATTGCCAATGGCCAACTGTGATTTTTGGGTCCTAAAATTTGAACTAAGATATTTGGCGGCCTGGCCAAGCGAGGCGCAAGGCCATTGGGCTATCCGCTATAAGTCCGGCAACGCGCAAAACCAACCCACTTCGGACCTGCCTGCGGCAAAGCTATGCCTTACCCAAATTTATTTTAAGTTGCATTATCAATTTACACAACAAACATAGCCTATGCGTAAAGTAACAGTGGAGGATTTCCCAGGTATTGATTTTGGGGACAAGCGAAGGGACCAACGCTTTGTCAATATCATCAACAACATCAGTGTCCAGCTCGGGAGCAGCATACCCAAGCAGAACCAAAATTGGTGTGATGTAAAGGCCACCTACGAATTTTATAAATGCGAGGATGTAAGCTTGGGTGCGGTAAAAAAAGCGATAACGGGCCATGGGGCCAAGCAGGTGGAAAATGAAACGAAGGTGTTGGTCCTCCACGACATAAGCAACATCAGCTTCAACGAGCTGAAGGCAGAAGGGCTGGGCTACCTTGACAACAAGGAAGGCCGTGGCGTGCTCTGCTACAGCAGCCTGGCCGTCAACACGGATGGCCTGCCCCTTTCGTTGCTCTACCAACATACCTGGCTGAGGCCGTTGGAGGAACTGGGCAAATCCGCAAGACGTAAAAAGCTCAGTTTTGAGGACAAAGAAAGTTACCGATGGTATGAAGGGATGACGGAAGCCAACAAACTGTTGGGGGCCTCCGTGCACAAGGTGCACATCGCTGACCGGGAGGCGGACATTTACGAACTGTTCTTCAGTGCCTTCGAGCCCAACACCGATCTGTTGATAAGGGCCAGGCACAACCGTAAGATAGCCGGGGAGAAGAGCCCCCTATGGGATTTCATTGCGCAGCAGCCCGCCTCGGCCAACATCACGCTGGAGATACCCGAAAAGCCGGGGAAAAAAAAGAGGACCGCACAGGCCGAGGTACGGTACCACGAAGTGAAGGTGATGCGCCCCACCAATAGCGAGGCCCAATACGAAAGCGTGACCCTGACGGCCATCGAGGTCAAGGAACAGCCAACCGCTGGGGCAAAAGAAGAGGACATCATCCACTGGAAACTATTGACCACCATTGAAGTGGGGTCCCTGGCGGAGGCGCTCCTGTGCGTGAAGTGGTACACCTACCGTTGGTTGATCGAGCGGTTCCATTATATACTGAAAAGTGGGGCCAAGATAGAAGATCTCCAATTGAAGCGGGCCGGATCACTACAAAAAGCTATCGGTGTTTATAGCATAGCCGCGTTTAGGATCATGCGGCTTGTGTACCAAGCAAGGCACGGCCCGCAGTTAAGTTGCGACACAGTACTTACCACAGCCCAATGGAAAACCCTCTACCTATTGATCCACAAGAAAAAGGAAATGCCCTTGCAAGTGCCTACCCTTCACCAAGCGGTCATGTGGATCGGAAAACTCGGTGGGCACCTCGGTCGTAAATCTGATGGTCCACCGGGACTAAAAACTGTGTGGAGGGGCTATCAACATCTTTGCAATGCCGCTAGCGCATATGAAATCGCTGCCTAAAATTTGGGTAAGGCATAGC
>JAYVAI010000429.1:0-8026 GCA_043751075.1 Cyclobacteriaceae bacterium
CAACAGCAAAAACCTCACTGATGGCTTGGTACAATGAATTTCTAAAGCAGGAATTTCGCCATTTCAATGAATTGAAAGCGGTTTATGGCAAGGCAAGTATTTTGGCCAACAACAGGGTAATATTCAACATCAAGGGCAATGAATTTAGATTGGTGGTATCGGTAAACTTTAAACAATTGGCCGCCTACATTATTTGGTTTGGCTCACACAAGGAGTACGATAAAATAAACCCTGAAACCATCGAGTTTGATACAAGGATTCTAAACTATAAAGCAAAATAAAATGAACTGGAGCGTATTGAAAACCGAGGCCGCTTATCAGAAAGCGATCAAAAGGACCATGGCAATCTTTCAGGCCAAAGAAGGCACACCCGAAGCAAACGAACTTGCCTTATTGTTGGTGCTGGTGAAAGATTATGAAGACAAGCATATCCACTTGCCAGAAGTGGATCCGCTTGAAATCATTAAACTAAAAATGCAGGAGCGTGGTATAAAAGCCAAAGACCTTGAACCCTTGATAGGCAGTAAAGGCCACGTTTCATCCATCCTTTCGGGGCGAAGGGAAATTACCTTGAAAATAGCTCAACGGTTAAAGGACTATTTCCGGTTGCCAGCCGAAATATTTTTTCATAGGCATTGAACAAATAAAAAAGGCACTTACTTCCGAAAGCACCTAATTGTCAAGAGCCCCCTGCCGGAATCGAACCAGCGACCTACTGATTACAAGTCAGTTGCTCTACCAGCTGAGCTAAGGAGGCTAAAATGAAGTGCAAAAATAAGGGAACGCTTCGGTTTTGCAAGGTCTAAATCAGACTGATTTTAACAGTTTCAATTGTTTCTTCAACTCTACCAGATGTTGGTTGGCTTCCTCAATCTTGCCACTGAACTCTTCCTTCATCTTCTCCGCGTTTTTCGAACGGCCAAAGAATTCCAGGTTGTTGCGCAACACGGCAAGATCATTTTCGGCTTTAGTTATCTGCTTCCGCAAAGTTTGTTCCTTATGGAAAAGTTTACGCTCGGCCTGAGGGTCGTTGCGCAGGTTTGTAAGTTGTGCCTCCAATGTTATGCTGTCTTTCTCTTCGGGATTTAGCTTGCCAACCAACTCAATATATTTTGAAGTGGCCTCATTAAACCGGCTCCTTACAGAAGCCATTGCATTTTTGGGCACAAAGCCAATGGAAGCAAATTGTACCTGCATCTGGTGAAGGGTTTCACGGTTGCCAGCTCCTTCCTTTACGGCAGCCATCAACTCCGCAATGATACTTTCTTTCTTTTTCAAATTCTCTTCCTGCTCTATGCCGGCCTTCTCCTGTGTGCCCCTACGTTGTTCAAAAAAGAAATCACAGGCCTCTTTAAATTCTTTGAAAATCTTTTCGCGCTGCTTTTCAGGCACCGGCCCAATATCTTTCCAGGTGCGCTGCAATCCGATCAACTCTTGCGATGTGTGCGCCCAATCTTCGCTGCTTTTCAATTGCAGTGCCCGTTGCACCAATTCTTGTTTGGCGGCCAGGTTGTTGCTGCGTTGCTCGTCAAGTTTTTTAAAGAAAAGGCTCTTGTTATGAAAGAACGATTTGAATGAACTCCAGAATTTTTTGTTAAGGTCTTTTGCCTTCGTGTGTGGCATTGCTCCTATTCCATCCCAGTTCTTTTGAAGCTCCAATATCGCTTTCGTCTTCTCGTTCCAGTCTTTGATGCGGTCGGAAGCAAACGCTGCAAACTCGGCTATGTCAACACCAAGTTGTGATTTTGCTTCTAAGTTCTTCTTCAATTCAAGGTGTAGTTCGGCAACTAAGGCATCGCGCTTGGCATACACTTCGTCCGATGCTTTTTTAAAACGTTGCCACACATTTTCCTGGTCTTCCTTCGGCACGGGGCCTATGTGCCTGAACTCGTTGTGAAGTTCATTCAGTTCATACACTGCATTTTTGATGGTGGCCGCTTCGAACAGTTTTTCGGCTTTATTGCAAAGCTCAAGTTTTGTTTCCAGGTTCTTTTTCCGGTCTAATTCCTTTAACTCAAAATAGATGGACCGATGATCATAAAAGCGGTCTATCAGTGCATTATAATTGGCCCACAATGTTTTAAGGTTCGACATGGGCACGGGCCCCACCAGCTTCCATTGGTGCTGCAAATCTTTGAATTTGTGAAATGAATTAGGGCTGTCCTCCCCTTCCATCACTACCCGAAGTTGCTCCAGGATTTCATTTTTCTTCCGCAGGTTTTCTGATTTTTTTTCTTCGATGCTTTTATAAAACTGATTTCTCTTTTCGCGCAGGAGTTTTATGGTTGCATCAAAGTGATGGTCAGTTTCATCGTACCGATATTCGAAATCATCTTCGTTGCCGCCTTCACTTTTGAATTTAACCAACGCTTCGGCTTTTTCATTAGTCCTGATTTCATCATACAATGGTTTCAGTTCTTTAATAATAGAATCGGGCTTTTTAAAGTCTTCACTCTTCACCAATTCTTTTAGCACTTCCAGCATTTCCTTTTTCGACAATAAGGAAAAATCGGTTATCGCATGATCTTCCTGATCGGCATCATGATCTGCCAACACTTCGCCTACAAGATCAGGCTCCGGGCCTTTTCCCTCCATCACCATAAATGCAGCACCGGAACCGTTCCCACCCAATCCACTTGCTTGGTTCACCTCTTTATCGTTTTCCATTGTCAGCCCAATTTATGGGAGGGTAAAAATACTAAAATCCTTCAATTCATCCGGGGGTCGGCTGGGTAATTTGAATAAACTGTAAAACGGCCCCCCAAACCTTGCATTGCTTTTTTCCACATTTGGTCGGGCAGGGTTTCAAAAATCAAATCATCCGACACGCGGTCGCTCACTATCCACGAATTGAGTTTTAGTTCTTCTTGCAATTGGTTGGGCGACCATCCACTATATCCCAAAAAGAATTTGATATCGGTTATCAAAAGTTGCCCTGTGTTTTTCATGGTCAGCAACTGTTCAAAATTCCCTCCCCAATAAATCCCTTCTTCTATTTCAATGGCATCTTGCAATCCGGCATAGCGGTGCACAAAATGCAATGTGTCTTGCTGCACAGGGCCGCCTATAAAAATCTGGGCATCCAATCCTTTCAAATCTTCCATCACTTCACTGACGCGCGACTCAGAAGGTTTGTTCAAAATAAATCCCACCGATCCTTCATCGTTATGTTCTGTGAGCAATATTGCCGTGCGTTCAAAATTAGGGTCGGCCAGGTAAGGCTCCGATAAAAGCAATCTTCCCTTTTTAGGATTGATCTTATTTTGATATTGAAAAAACTCCATATCGCTTTCGGTTAAATAACGCTTTAGTGGCAATAACAGTTTCTGAGCTAAATATAATCTTAAGAAAGTCAAGGTTTTTATGAGAAGCAAACTTTGGATTCACTAATTTTTCGAAAAATAAAATAATATGACCAAGATTTCAGAACTGCGAAGGGACTATTCTAAGGCAACCTTGGATGTAGATACCATTGAAAAAGATCCTATCCTTCAGTTTGAGAAATGGTTTGATGAGGCATTGCGTGTTGAAGTGCTGGAACCAAACGCCATGACACTGTCCACCGTGTCCAGCTCAGGAAGGCCATCAGGAAGGATTGTATTATTGAAAGGCATTGAGCGCAATAAGTTTTTGTTTTACACGAATTATCACAGCAAGAAAGGGAAAGAACTTGAGAGCAATACGGCTTGTGCACTCACTTTTTTTTGGCCGGAGTTGGAGCGTCAAGTGCGCATTGATGGCACGTGTAGCCGGGTTGATGCTGCCACTTCCGAAAAATATTTTCAAAGCAGGCCACGGGAAAGCCAGGTTGGTGCATGGGCATCTCCTCAAAGCAGCATCATCAGTGATCGGTCGCTGTTGGAGGCCCGTGTGGGTGAGATTGAAAAAAAATTTAAAGGACAGGAAATATTACCCAAGCCCCATCAATGGGGAGGGTTTGCTGTGGATCCTGTTGAAGTAGAATTCTGGCAAGGAAGGCCCAGCCGCTTGCATGACCGGATTGTATATTTCAAAGTGGATGAGCGATGGATGACCCGGAGGCTTGCCCCGTAGTGGGAAATTTTTCAATTGGCAAAAATGACAATTGACAACAGTTCAAATTCAGAAAAATTTTGTCAACTGCATTTTTGTCAATTGTCAATTCATACCAGTGTCAATTTGAATTATCGCAGCAACAGTTTATCGTAATGAAAATAAATTGTCAACACCAATGCTCCTCCTCACAGTGAAGCCTTCTCCAAACCTTGCACCGATGGCATGGCCAAATTCCTGCGCGCGCGATTCCAACAATTTCATAAATAACGGATTGGAAATATAGGTTTCAGGCTCCTGGCTTTTGGGATCATAAAATTGAGTTTTAAAAGCCCGTATTGCTTCCATCTTTTTTTTCCAATGATCCGATATGTCCACGATAAAGTCAGGTTGAATGTATTGGCTTTGAATGAAGTGGTACAAGGCCTTTGGTCGCCACGGAAGTTGCTTTACTCCTGCATCCGAAGTTTCAACTTTTGCCAGGCCGGCTATGAAGCAAGAGTCGAAGGCGAGCCCCGCTCCTTTTCCGTGGTCGGGATGGCGGTCATACACAGCATTGGCAAGCACAATTTCGGGTTGATATTTTCTGATCACCCTGGCGATTTCAATCTGATGAGCTTCGTCATTTTGAAAAAACCCATCTCTGAAATTTAAATTTTCACGTATTGACAGCCCAAGTATTTTAGAGGATTCCAACGCTTCTGCATCGCGTGTTTGCACCGTGCCACGTGTGCCCAGTTCGCCCCGCGTAAAATCAATAACCCCTACCCTATGGCCAAGAGCAACATGCCGCGCAATGGTGCCACCACATCCCAGCTCTGCATCATCGGGGTGAGAGGCCAAAACCAATATATCCAATTTCAATTCCATACTTAATGAACGGTTTCCATTTCCTTTGCAGCTAAAAATTTTTCTGCATCCAGGGCACCCATGCAACCCGTGCCAGCCGCAGTTACTGCCTGCCTGTAAACCCTATCGGCCACATCGCCAACGGCAAAAACACCTTCCACATTGGTTTTAGTTGAGCCTGGTTGCACCTTCACATAGCCTGCCTCATCCATGTTCAAAATATTTTTAAAAATGTCGGTGTTAGGCTTATGCCCAATGGCAAGGAAGAATCCCTTTATGGAAATTTCCTGCCTCTCCCCTGTTTTAGTATTTACAATCCGAACGCCACTCACGCCATCATCATCACCGAGTATTTCATCGGTCTCCGTGTTCCAGTGGATTTCAATATTAGGTGTGCTCACTACTCTTTGCTGCATAATTTTAGAGGCTCGCATTTCATCTCTTCTTACAATAAGGTGAACTTTCGAACAAAGTTTTGATAGGTATGTTGATTCTTCTGCTGCTGAATCTCCGGCACCCACCACGGCTACTTCCTTGCCGCGATAAAAATAACCATCACAGACGGCACATGCCGACACTCCTCTGTTGGCATATTTCTCTTCCGATGGAATGCCGAGATATTTAGCTGTTGCACCTGTGGCAACAATGACTGATTCGGTAACGACAATATCTTTTTCATCCACGGTAACTTTTAATGGATAAGAAGAAAAATCTACGGAAGTAACTAACCCAAAATTCACTTTTGTTCCAAAACGCTCGGCTTGCTTCTGGAGGTCCATCATCATCTGTGGTCCGTTGATCCCATCCGCATAGCCTGGAAAATTTTCCACATCGTTGGTCGTGGTGAGTTGGCCACCCGGTTGGCCACCGGTGTAAAGGATCGGCATAAGGCCAGCCCTTGCTGCATAAATGGCAGCTGTGTAGCCTGCGGGCCCCGAACCAATGATCAATACTTTTACTCTTAAATTGCTCATGTTCTATGTGTTAATGTGTTTAACGATCTGCGGATTTGCAAAGAGCGGCTTTCAGTTCAAAAATTCATTCGGAGAACTTCACTTCCAATAATTACAAAGCCATCCGCTTAAAGCGAAACCTACCGAAGGCAACGTGGTTCAGTTTTCAGTTTCCTTCTTTGGCCAGGTGCGTCTGTTATATTTTAATGGATAATTCTAAGTGTCCACCAAAACCTAGCTCAATGATTTTTTGAAGTGTTGAAATACGAGCCTCTTTAATATTGTTTTCGATTTTAGAAATGTATGATTTAGTTGTCCCAACTTTTTCAGCAAGTTGTTCTTGTGTCATTCCCATTTCTAAACGAGTGTCGTGGATTAACGCGCCAATTTTGAAATTTTCATAACCTGCTTCAAGTTCGTCACGTTTTTTTGTGCCACGCTTGCCGTAGTTTTTTTCTTTAAACTCTTCAAGAGTAACCAAGTTATTTTTTGCTTTCATATTCTGCTTTCAAAGATAGATATGTTACCCTAAAGTGAAACAAAAAAATTGCTGGATTCCCATCGCTGATAAATCGCCTATAATAAACTTACTGCAACGGTTTTAAATTGGCAACTAATAAAAAAGGCGGGGCTGACTAAAAAAGTCCAGATCGTTCGATGTGTCATGCCAGGCCTGCCTGCCTATGCCGAATCGGCTACGAGCAGGCAGGCTTTGAACCGGCATCCCAATTAATAGCGCAAAAAAGGAGATCGCGGCTCAAAGCCTGCTTGCCGGCAAAGGCAGGGCCGCGATGACAGAAAGACTTTTAGTCAGCCACACCCTCATTTCTGGTTTAGCAACACATACATTTAACCCAAGTAAGGCTTTAATGTCTTGCTTCTTGAAGTATGACGAAGCCTCCGGATTGCCTTTTCTTTGATCTGGCGCACCCGCTCGCGGGTGAGGCTAAACTTCTCGCCAATTTCTTCGAGGGTCATGGCATGCTCACCATTTAGGCCAAAATAAAAGATGATAACATCGTCCTCACGTTGTGTCAATGTTGATAGTGCGCGTTGCACTTCTCTTCTAAGTGAGTCTGTCATCAAACCGGAGTCTGGCTTTTCTTCGCTATCGTTTTCCAGCACATCCAATAAACTGTTTTCTTCACCTTGCACAAAGGGCGCATCCATGGAAACATGCCGGCCCGAAATCTTCATGGTGTCGATCACTTCCGAGGTAGTCACTTCAAGCACTTCGGGCAATTCTTCGGGTGAAGGTTCGCGTTCAAATTTCTGTTCCAATTCGGAAAAAGTTTTTGAGATTTTATTGAGCGATCCTACGCGGTTCAATGGCAGCCGTACTATGCGCGATTGCTCGGCCAATGCTTGCAGTATGGATTGGCGTATCCACCACACGGCATAAGAAATAAATTTGAAGCCGCGGGTTTCATCAAAACGCTGTGCTGCTTTTATCAACCCCAGGTTTCCTTCATTGATCAGGTCGCCCAGCGAAAGGCCCTGGTTCTGATATTGTTTGGCCACCGAAACCACAAAGCGCAAGTTGGCCTTTGTCAGTTTTTCAAGGGCAATTTGATCTCCTTCCTTAATTCGTTTGGCGAGTTCAACCTCCTCATCGGGCGTAAGCAAATCTACCTTTCCGATTTCTTGCAGGTACTTATCAAGCGATTGGCTTTCGCGATTCGTGATCTGCTTGCTTATCTTTAATTGTCTCATTGCGCTATTTAGGTGGATAAATTCTAAACACGTAAGGGCGAAAAATTAGTTCCAAAAAGCGGTATTCGCAAGATTGTGATGGATAACAATTTTGCGAAATTTAAAAAGGTTATGGGATATTAAAACCCATAACCTTTTTTACGCTTACTGTGTACTACGTAGGTTAGCCCAAGCTACCGAAGTAGTATGTTAAAACACCTAATGTCAAGCCGATGCGGGTTCCTTTCTTGGAGGACGTGGCAACAACTCTTTGCGTGATAAACGGAACTTGCCAGTTTTCTTATCTACTTCCACCAGTTTTACTTTTACCTCCTCACCTACCTGCATTACTCCATCCATAGTATCGAGGCGCTCCCATTTAATTTCAGAGATGTGCAACAGGCCGTCTTTGCCGGGCATAAATTCTACGAAGGCGCCAAATGGCATGATCGATTTCACCACGCCATCGTACACCAGGCCAACTTCGGGCACAGCCACGA